>DATBUE010000444.1:0-3495 GCA_036516375.1 Noviherbaspirillum sp.
AAAACATGTAATGCATACGTAAAAAGGGCCGGATTGCACCGGCCCTTTTTTTACGAGTAACCCTCGCCTTGTGGCGGAATAAAGTTCAGTTGGCGAATAAACTCATCGCCCCTCCTGCGCAGGCGGGAGCCCAGTTCAGGCGTTTCTGATGCTGCTGGCGTTTGATCTGGGTTCCCGCCTGAGCGGGGGGCGCCTAGGGGAACGACATGCAATCGCATAACTTAACCACTCCGCCTTGTGGCGCGGGTTTTTTATACCCGCTGCATCAGACAGCGGTAGCCAGCAGCATTTGGTTCAGCCGCTTCACGAACTCGGCCGGGTTGGAGAGCGTGCCGCCCTCGGCCAGCGAGGCTTGATCGAACAGGATGTGCGACCAGTCGTCGAACCTCGCTTCCTCGGTCTTCAGGCGCTGCACCAGCGGGTGATCGGGATTGATTTCCAGGATCGGCTTGCTTTCCGGTGCGTTCTGGCCCGCAGCCTTCAGCATGCGCAGCAGGTTGCCCGACAACTCGTTCTCGTCCGCCACCAGGCAGGCCGGAGAATCGGTCAGGCGGAAGGTCACGCGCACGTCCTTGGCCTTGTCGGCCAGCGCGGTCTTCATCTTCTCGACCAGGTCCTTGTACTGGTTCTCGGTTTCCTCGTGCTGCTTCTTCTCGGCTTCGTCTTCCAGCTTGCCGAGATCGAGATCGCCCTTGGCCACCGACACCAGCTCCTTGCCTTCGACGTCGGTCAGGAAGGACAGCATCCACTCATCGACACGGTCGGTCAGCAGCAGCACTTCCACGCCCTTCTTGCGGAAGATTTCCAGATGCGGACTGTTCTTGGCGGCCGAGTAGTTGTCGGCCGTGACGTAGTAGATCTTGTCCTGACCTTCCTTCATGCGACTGATGTAATCGGTGAAGGAAACGTTCTGCGCATCGTTGTCGTTATGGGTGGAGGCGAAGCGCAGCAGCTTGGCGATGCGCTCCTTGTTGGCGTGGTCCTCGCCGATGCCTTCCTTCAGCACCTGGCCGAACTCGCCCCAGAACTTGGCGTACTTGTCCTTCTGTTCCTGTTCGTCGCTGTTGGCCAGCTCTTCCAGCAAGCCCAGCACGCGCTTGGTCGAGCCTTCGCGGATCACCTTCACGTCGCGTGACTCCTGCAGGATTTCGCGCGACACGTTCAAGGGCAGGTCGGCGGAGTCGATCACGCCCTTCACGAAGCGCAGGTAGACCGGCATCAGTTGCTCGGCGTCGTCCATGATGAAGACGCGTTTCACGTACAGCTTGATGCCGCCGCGCTTGTTGCGGTCCCACAGGTCGAACGGTGCGCGTGCGGGGATGTAGAGCAGCTGCGTGTATTCGCTGCGGCCTTCGACGCGGTTGTGGGTGTAGGCCAGCGGGTCTTCGAAGTCGTGCGCGACATGCTTGTAGAACTCGGTGTATTGCTCGGGCGTGATGTCGGATTTCGAACGGGTCCAGAGCGCGCTGGCCTGGTTGACCGTTTCGAACTCATCCTTGACGACGGTTTCCTTCTTTTCCTCGTCCCATTCTTCCTTCTTCATCTCGATCGGCAGCGAGATGTGGTCGGAGTATTTGCGGATGATGGACTTGATCTTCCAGGTGGAGAGGAACTCATCCTCGCCTTCGCGCAGGTGCAGGATGATGTCGGTGCCGCGGCCGGGTTTGTCGATCTGCTCGACCGAGAATTCGCCTTCTCCGGCGGATTCCCAGCGCACGCCCTGATCTGCCGGCAGCCCGGCACGACGCGTTTCAACAGTGATCTTGTCGGCGACGATGAAGCCGGAGTAGAAGCCCACGCCGAACTGACCGATCAGCGCCGCATCCTTCTGCTGGTCGCCGGACAGCCGGGAAAAGAATTCCTTGGTGCCGGACTTGGCGATCGTGCCGAGGTGGGCGACCGCTTCATCGCGGCTCATGCCGATGCCGTTGTCAGAGATGGTGATCGTGCGCGCAGCCTTGTCGTAGGCGATGCGGATTTTCAGCTCGGGATCGTTCTCGAACAGGCTGCTGTTGTTGATCGCTTCGAAGCGCAGCTTGTCGGCGGCGTCGGAAGCGTTCGAGACCAGTTCACGCAGGAAGATTTCCTTGTTCGAGTACAGCGAGTGAATCATCAGGTGCAGAAGCTGTTTGACTTCGGCCTGGAATCCCATCGTTTGTTTTTCGGCTACGACCATTTTTACCTCTGGAGTCTTGAGTGGATATTGGGCATGTCGCCTTTGTGGAAGGCGCAGCGGCATGAGGCAGGCAATCCTCAGCAGCTGTACTTTCGGGAGGGGGTAGTGTTGGCTCGAAGGTAGTGAACGGTTCGAGCTTTGCACCCCCATCCCAACCTTCCCCCTGGAAGGGTGAAGGGGCCGGACGTCATCGACGCTACGGCAGTCGCGCCTTATGTAAGGCACGATGGCCGAATTTCAAGAACCGCCGATTTCCCTTTCCAGGAAGCGCAGCACGGCCGGGTCGCTCATCGTCGCCACATTCATCCGCAAGCGTTGCGAAGGCAGTTGGGTCGGCGAAAACAGGCTGCCGGGCGCGAGCAGGATGCCTTGTTCCAGGCCTTTTTCCGTCAGCACATTGGTGTCGCAACCTGCATCGGACCATAGGAACAGTCCGGCCGGCGTAGTGATGTTCACCACCAGCCCGACGCGCTCCAGTTGCTTGGCTGCCTTGTCGCGCACCGCGTCGAGCTTGTTGCGCAAGCGGTCGGCGTGCTTGCGGTAATGCCCTTCGGACAGGATCTTGTACACGATGCGCTCGCCCAGTTCGCTGGTCGTCAGCGTGGAGAGCATCTTGCGGTCGGCCAACTGCTTGGCGGTGTCGTCGGAGGCGGCAATGAAGCCGACACGCAGGTTGGCAGCCAGCGTTTTCGAAAAACTCCCGAGGTAGATCACGCGCTGCAACTGGTCGAGGGCGGCGATGCGTGTGGCGGGCTGGACGGCGCTGCCCGGGTGCAGGTCGCAGTAGATGTCGTCCTCGACGATGATGAAATCGTGCTGCTCGGCCAGTTTTAGCACCTGGAAAGCCTTGGCCGCCGAGAGCGAGGTCGAGGTCGGGTTGTGCAGCACTGAATTGATCACGTACAGCTTGGGCTTGTGGGCTGCGGCCAGTTCGGTCAGGCGCGCGATGTCGGGGCCGTCGGCCAAGCGCGGCACGCCCACGACCTTGATGCCGAGCGTGGCGAAGGAGCCGAACATCAAGTACCAGGCCGGGTCGTCGACCAGGATCGTGTCGCCGGGCTGGGCGAAATGATGCGCGATCAGGTTCAGCGCCTGTGTGATGCCGGAGGTGGTCACGATCTGGTCCGGGGCGGCGGCGATTTCCAGTTCGGCCAGCTTCAACTGCAATTGCTGGCGCAAGGGCAGGAACCCTTGCGGGTTGCCGTACTGGAGCAGCAGCTTGGCGCTTTGGCGGCTGATGGCGCGCAGTCCCTGGCCGATCAGGTCGTCGTCGAGCCAGTCGTTCGGCAGCAGGCCCGAGCCGGGCATGCGCTGCGGCG
>DATBUE010000445.1:0-6456 GCA_036516375.1 Noviherbaspirillum sp.
CAGCAGGGCATCGCCAGTGGGATGGCCGAGCGCGTCGTTGACCTTCTTGAAGCCGTCGAGATCGAGTGCAAGCACGGCGAAGCCCCGCCCCACCCGGCGCCCATGCGCGACCGCCATGCGGATGCGGTCGGACAGGAGCGAACGGTTTGGCAGGCCGGTTAGCGCATCGTGGGTGGCCATGTGCCGCAATCGTTCCTCGGTAGCCTGCTGGGCCGATATGTCGCGCCCGACCACCAGCACTTCCCGCTCGCTGTCACCGCCGGCATAAAGCGCAAACTGCAGCTCGAACCACAGGGGCTGGCCGGAAGTCGCAATGCGCAGGCGCGTCTTGTTCGGCACGCCCGACTCCACCGCACGCTCAATCGCCTGCAATACCAGCTCACGGTCTTCCGAGACCACCAGCGCCGTCAAGGACCGCCCTTCCAACGCGAGTTGCTGATTGAGCAAGCCCACCGTGCGCTTGCTTGCATAAAGAATCGTACCCGTAACACTCAAGCGCAGGACAGCATCCCCAGCCGCCTCCAACAGGCATTCGATCTGATAGCCGGCTGGTTCGTCCGGCCGGGCACGACGGGTGGAGGGCATTACGGTCGATCGTCTCTCAGAGAATCCCCGCGCTGATAGGGGACGTAGCGGTCAGGCAGTTTAACCAACAAATTGCGTTGCGGGAATTATTAGCCAGTGAGACTTCGAGCGGGTTTGCAACAGCCCGCGCACAAAAACGAACAAGCCCCGGCGAGCGGGGCTTGTTTGGGCCGACCAGTCCGAGGACGATCAGAATGGAATGTCGTCATCCATGTCGCTGAAGTTCGGAGCCGGGCGCGTATTGCCGCGTGGCGCGCCTCCGGCTGGCGCCTGATTTTGCCGGGGAGCGGGGGCGCTGCCGTACTCGTCGCCCATCGAAGCGCCGCCGCCCATGCCCTGGCGACTGCCAAGCATTTGCATCGTATCGGCGACGATTTCGGTCGTGTAGCGCTCCACGCCTTCCTTGTCGGCCCATTTGCGCGTACGCAGCTTGCCTTCGATATAGACCTGCGAACCCTTTTTCAGGTATTGCCCGGCAATCTCGGCCAGCTTGCCAAAGAAGGCGATGCGGTGCCACTCGGTCGCCTCTTTCTGCTCTCCACTGGACTTGTCCTTCCACTTGTCGGTGGTGGCAACCGCAATATTGGTGATGGCGTCGCCGCTGGGCATGTAGCGCGTCTCGGGGTCGCGGCCCAGGTTGCCGACGATGATGACCTTGTTGACGGAAGCCATGATTTCTCCTAAGGCTGGATCGATGGGGATGGAATGGGGGCGCCGCGCGCAGGCAGAGGACGCATGCGGGCAGCGATTATAAGCCAGACAAGTGTGAGCAGACCGCCCAGCACGAAGACTGAAGCGGGACCCGTGTGTTCGGTCAGCCAGCCGCCGATGGCGCCACCGCAGAACAAGCCGAATGCTTGCAACGTGTTATAGACGCCGAGTGCAGTGCCCTTCGCCGCCCCGGGAGCAAGACGCGAGACCAATGACGGCTGGCAGGCTTCCAGGATATTGAAGGAGACGAAAAACAGGAGCAGCAGCACGACCAGCCACGACCAGTGCAAGGGGGCCGAGACTGAAAACAGCCAGAAACCGGCTTGCACCACCAGCATCAAGCCGATCGCGCCGAGGAAAAGCTGCTTCATCTTTCCCTTTTTCTCGGCAATGAACACCGGCGGCAACATCAGGGCAAACGAAGCCAGCACGACGGGCAGGTAGATCTTCCAGTGTGCGACCAAGGGCAGGTGGGCATACTGCACCAGAGCTGAAGGCACGACCACAAACATCGCGAGCTGGACCAGGTGCAAGGAAAAGACGCCGTAGTTCAGGCGCGCCAGTTCCGCGTTGCCCAGCACCTCGCGCAAGGGAACGGCAGGAGCGGTCTGCTTGGGCGGAGCAGGCGGAATGACGTAAGCCACAACCAGGATCGCCAGCAGCGAAAGTACCGCCGTCAAACCAAAAATCCCGCCCATGCCGATGGTGCTGTAGAGCATGGGCGCGACAACCAGCGAAAACGCAAAGCTCAACCCGATCGAGCCCCCCACCATGGCCATGGCCTTGGTGCGATGTTCATCCCGGGTGGAATCAGCGATGAATGCAGTGACCGCCGCCGAAATGGCGCCCGCCCCTTGTATCGTGCGCCCCACGATGAGCCAGGGCAGCGTGGTGGCCACGGCCGCCACTAGCGAACCGATGGCGAACAGGATGAGGCCGGCAATGATGACTTTCTTGCGCCCGAAGCGGTCGGAGGCCATGCCGAACGGAAGTTGGCCAAAAGCCTGGGTCAACCCGTAGATACCGAGCGCCAACCCAACCAGCGTAGCGTTGTCGCCCCCCGGCATGGACGCCGCGTGCACGGCCAGCACCGGCAGCACCAGAAACAGGCCAAGCATGCGCAGCGCGAAGATCGATGCCAGTCCGATACTGGCCCGCACCTCGGTCGCGCTCATGCGCGTGCTGGGTGCTTCGACAAGCTTTTCTGAAGACTGGGGAAGGGATGTCACGGAGGGGTTGTGAATCGCGGACGATGGGATTCAAAACCCGCTATAGTAGCAGGTTGACCGCCTCGAAGCTGCGCCTTTTCCCTGTGGGACAGAGGTTTTCCGGCAGCTTCCCACCTGCCTGAAAGTCCATGGAAGAAATCCGCATTCGTGGTGCGCGCACGCACAATCTCAAGAACATTAATCTCGATCTTCCGCGCAACCAGTTGATCGTCATTACCGGGCTCTCCGGCTCCGGCAAGTCCTCGCTCGCTTTCGATACCTTGTACGCGGAAGGACAGCGGCGTTATGTCGAATCGCTATCGGCCTATGCCCGCCAGTTCCTGCAGTTGATGGAAAAGCCGGACGTGGATCTGATCGAAGGCCTGTCGCCCGCCATTTCCATCGAACAAAAGGCGACCTCGCACAACCCGCGTTCGACCGTGGGCACCGTGACCGAAATCCATGATTACCTGCGCCTCTTGTATGCGCGCGTTGGCACGCCCTACTGCCCGCAGCACCCGGAGCACCCGCTGGCGGCGCAATCGGTCTCGCAAATGGTCGACGCGGTATTGGCGCTGCCGGAGGACACCAAGCTGATGATCCTGGCGCCGGTCGTGGCCAATCGCAAGGGCGAGCATGCCGACCTGTTCGAGCACATGCAGGCGCAAGGCTTCGTGCGCTTTCGCATCCAGAGCGGCACCCATGCGGCGAAGATCTACGAAATCGACGAGCTGCCGAAGCTGAAGAAAACCGAGAAGCACACGATCGATGTCGTGATCGACCGCCTCAAGATCCGCGCGGACGTCAAGCAACGGCTGGCGGAAAGCTTTGAGACCGCACTGCGACTGGCCGACGGGCGCGCCATCGCGCTGGAGATGGACTCCGGACACGAGCACCTGTATTCGAACAAGTTCGCGTGCGCGATGTGCGGCTACTCGCTGCAGGAACTGGAACCGCGCTTGTTCTCGTTCAACAATCCGATGGGTGCCTGCCCCGAATGCGATGGACTCGGCCATATCGAGTTCTTCGATCCGAAGCGCATCGTCGCCTTCCCGAACCTGTCCCTGGCCAGCGGGGCGATCAAGGGTTGGGACCGGCGCAACCAGTTCTATTTCCAGATGCTGTCGAGCCTGGCCCAGCACTACGGCTTCGACCTCGACATGCCGTTCGACGAACTTCCCAGCGACGCGCGCCAAGCCATCCTGTACGGCTCGGGCAAGCAAGCCGTGCCCTTCACCTACATCAACGAACGCGGGCGCGCCGTGGTGCGCGAGCACAGCTTCGAAGGCGTGGTCAACAACCTGCAGCGACGCTATCGGGAAACCGATTCGATGGCAGTCAAGGAAGAGCTCGCCAAGTTCATCAATCAGAAAGCCTGCCCGACCTGCAACGGCGCGCGCCTGCGCGTCGAGGCGCGGCACGTGAAGATCGGGGCCGGCAAGCAACAACGCGCGATTTACGAGGTCGCTGCCACGCCGCTGCGTGACACGCTGGCCTTCTTCCAGGACTTGAAGCTGACAGGGGCCAAGCGCGAGATCGCGGACCGCATCATCAAGGAAATCGTCGCGCGCCTGAAATTCCTGAACAACGTCGGCCTGGATTACCTGTCGCTCGAGCGTAGCGCCGACACGCTCTCCGGCGGCGAAGCGCAGCGCATCCGGCTCGCCTCCCAGATCGGCTCCGGACTGACCGGCGTGATGTACGTACTGGACGAACCCTCGATCGGTTTGCATCAGCGCGACAACGATCGCCTGATCGCCACGCTCAAGCATCTGCGCGACATCGGCAACAGCGTGCTGGTGGTCGAACATGACGAAGACGCGATCCGCTGCGCCGACTACGTGGTCGACATGGGCATCGGGGCGGGCGTGCATGGCGGCGAGGTGATTGCCCAGGGCGCACTTCCCGATATCTTGAAGAACAAGAAATCGCTGACCGCGAAGTACCTCAACGGCACCCTGGCCATCCACGTGCCGAAGAAGCGCACGCCGATCGATCCGCAACGTCAACTCGTCATTGCTGGCGCGAGCGGCAACAACCTGAAGCAGGTCACACTGGAACTGCCGGTCGGCTTGCTGACCTGCGTGACCGGCGTCTCCGGCTCCGGCAAGTCAACCCTGGTCAACGACACCTTGTACCTCGCCGCCGCGCGCCACCTGTACGGCTCGCAGACCGAGCCGGCAACGTACGAATCCATCACCGGCCTCGAGCATTTCGACAAGGTCATCGCGGTCGACCAAGCGCCGATCGGGCGCACGCCGCGCTCGAATCCGGCGACGTATACCGGCGTCTTCACGCCGATCCGCGAACTGTTTGCCACGGTGCCCACAGCCAAGGAGCGCGGCTATTCGGCCGGACGTTTCTCGTTCAACGTCAAGGGCGGGCGCTGCGAAGCGTGCCAGGGCGACGGCGTGCTGAAGGTGGAAATGCACTTCCTGCCAGACGTCTACGTTCCCTGCGATGTCTGCCACGGCAAGCGTTACAACCGCGAAACCCTTGAAGTCCAGTACAAGAGCAAGAGCATCCACGAAGTGCTGGACATGACGGTCGAGGAAGCCTTCGAGTTCTTCAAGCCCGTGCCTGTGGTCGCGCGCAAGTTGCAGACCCTGCTCGACGTCGGCCTCGGCTACATCCGCCTCGGACAGAGCGCGACCACGCTGTCCGGCGGCGAGGCCCAGCGCGTGAAGCTCTCGCTGGAACTCTCCAAGCGCGATACCGGACGCACTCTCTACATCCTGGACGAACCCACCACCGGCCTGCACTTCCACGACATCGACCTACTGCTCAAGGTCATCCACCGCCTGCGCGATCAGGGCAATACCGTGGTCATCATCGAGCACAACCTGGACGTGATCAAAACGGCGGACTGGATCATCGACCTCGGCCCGGAAGGCGGTGCCGGCGGCGGCGAGATCATCGCCAGTGGAACGCCGGAACAGGTAGCGAAGAACGCCATCAGCTTTACCGGCAAGTATCTGGCACCGATGCTGAAGAAGAAGTGAGTGAAGACGATGGGCCGGCACTTGATCATCCGAGGCAAGGTTCAGGGCGTGGGCTATCGCGCTGCATTCGAGCGGCAGGCGCGCGCGTTGCAATTGCGCGGCTGGGTACGCAACCGGGACGATGGCAGCGTAGAAGCCCAAGTATTCGGTGATGCCGACGCCATCGAGCAGATCACTGCGTGGGCAGGACATGGGCCGTCACAGGCGGTCGTGACTTTGGTTGAAAAGGGCGAACTCGCCGACGAAACGAGCTGCCCTGCGGATTTTTCTGTTTTGCCGACGGCTTGAGGATCGCAAGCGACGCCTTGACCATCGCGGGAGCGCAGCTCGCAGGGCGTCCGGCACGCGGCAGCATTCGCGCCACATTCCCACATGGCCGGGCCGATGCCTGCCAGACCTTATTTGACGACGTGCAAAACACAAAAAACCCTCCAGCCAAGGAAGCAAATGACCGCATCTGGCAGGTTTTTTGCTTATCCATTTCGTTTATACGGCGCGCATGAGTGCCCCCGCCGCGAACAACCATTCAGACGCCCCCGCGTGCGCCGCCTCCAAGGCGGCCGAACGAGCCCTTGAACTGGCGCGCGAAACCCTGCAGATCGAAGCCGAGGCCATCCTCGGCCTGAAGGAACGCCTTTCGTCGGACCACCGCTTCGCAGAAGCAGTCGCCATGTTGCACGGCTGTGACGGGCGCGTGGTGGTGTCCGGCATCGGCAAGTCGGGGCATATCGCGCGCAAGATCGCGTCCACCCTCGCCTCCACGGGCACCCCCGCCCTCTTCGTCCATGCCGCCGAAGCGCTGCACGGCGATCTGGGGATGATTACGGAAAGCGACGCGGTGATCGCGATCTCCAACTCCGGGGAAGCGCCCGAATTCCTTGCCATCGTTCCCATCATTCGCCGCATGGGCGGCAAGCTGATCGCGATCACCGGCAACGAAAATTCGGCCT
>DATBUE010000446.1:0-3800 GCA_036516375.1 Noviherbaspirillum sp.
GGAACAGATGTTGCGCACGGCACAGAACGAGCTTGTGCAGGCTGGCAAGCTGGCCATGCTCGGGCAAATGGCGGCCGGGGTCACGCATGAACTGAATCAGCCGCTGGCGGCCATTCGCGCCTTTGCCGACAACGCCGTGACCTTCCTCCAGCGCGGGCGCCACGAGCAGGCCAGCGACAACCTGTCGCAGATCAGCGCGGCTGCGGCGCGCATGGGATCGATCATCGGCCAGTTGAAAGGATTCGCGCGCAAGAGCCACGACGTAGTGGCGATCGTCGATCTGGCGCAGACTATCCACGCATCGGCGGCCCTGCTGGAGAGCGAGTTTCGCCGCTACGACGTTGTCTTGTCGCTCGACGTCCCGGAAGCCTTGCCGGTGCTGGGGGACGTCGTGCGCACCGAACAGGTCTTGATCAATCTGCTGCGCAATGCACTGGATGCCGTCGAGAATGCGGCCGAGCGGCGTGTGGATTTGACTGCACGCCGCGAGGAGAATGACGCGGTCGTGGCCATTCGTGACAGCGGCGAGGGCATTTCCGAAGAGGTGAGGCAGCATCTGTTCGAACCGTTTTTCACCACCAAGCCGTCCGGCAAAGGTCTGGGCCTGGGGCTGGCCATCTCATCGTCGATCGTGCAGGCGATGAACGGCACGCTCAGCGCCCGCAACCACGCCGATGGCGGCGCCGAATTCATCCTGCGCTTGCCGCTGCCAGCCGGAAGCGCAGATGCCGCAGTTCATAGTGAAGGAGTTCAGGTTGTCGATGCTTGAAGCGGGGCAGGACGCACCGCAAGCCATACTGGTTGAAGATGAGCAGACTGTGCGGCGCGCTACTGCGCAGACGCTGGAGCTGGGCGGATTTGCCGTTCACGCCTGTGCCAGCGCGGAGCAGGCACAAAGCTGGCTGCTGCCTGATTTCCCCGGTGTTGTGGTCACGGACGTGCGTTTGCCCGGACGCTCCGGCCTGGAGTTGCTCAACGACGTCGTCGCCCTCGACCCCGACCTGCCGGTCATCGTGGTCACCGGGCACGGCGACGTGAGCATGGCGGTGGAAGCCATGCGAGCCGGGGCCTACGATTTCATCGAAAAGCCGTTCGGCGCCGAGCGGCTACTGGACACCGTGCGCCGCGCACAGGAAAAGCGCCGTCTCGTGCTCGACAACCGGCGCCTGAAGGCGGCATGGAATGCTCATCCCGACATGCCCAGCCTGGTGGGGCAATCGACTGCGATCGAGCGCGTGCGTGCCCTGATTCGCAGCATCGGCCCGACCAATGCCGACGTGCTGATCAACGGACAAACAGGGACCGGCAAAGAGGTTGTGGCGCGGCAGTTGCATGCCGCCAGCGGGCGCAAGGGGCCGTTTGTCGCGATCAATTGCGGCGCCTTGCCGGAATCCGTGTTCGAAAGTGAAATCTTCGGCCATGAAGCCGGTGCCTTCACCAGCGCCCAGAAGCGTCGCATCGGCAAGCTCGAATACGCCAACGGCGGCACGGTGTTCCTGGACGAAATCGAAACCATGCCGCTGATCCTGCAGGTAAAGCTGTTGCGCGTGTTGCAGGAGCGACGGCTGGAGCGCTTGGGCGGCAATGATCCGATTGCAATCGATTGCCGCGTCATCGCAGCCAGCAAGGCCGATCTGCTCAAGCTGAGTGCCGAAGGGGGCTTCAGGGAAGACCTGTATTACCGCATCGGCGTGGTCAGCATCGACCTGCCGCGCCTGGCCGACCGTCGCGACGACATTCCGCTTCTGCTTGCGCATTTCGTCCAGGGCGCTGCGTTGCGCTATCAGCGCCCGGTGCCACGCTGGAATGCAATACAGATGGCGCAATGGCAGGCGCGCGACTGGCCGGGCAACGTGCGCGAGCTGCGCAACTTTGCCGACCGTCTGGTGCTTGGTGTGGCCGGGGTTGCGGAGGAGTCCGAGGTCGGCGGGGAGGGCGCCAGCCAGAGCCTGCCGCAACAGGTTGATGCCTACGAGAGAACACTGATTGCGGAAGCGCTGGCTAGCTGCGCGGGCAACGTGGCGGCTGCGGCGGACGCCCTTGGTGTGCCCAAAAAAACGCTGTACGACAAGCTGAAAAAATACCAACTGGCCAGCGGGCGCGGCAGCGACTGAAACCGTTTCTGTCCGCTACGCCGGCGCCGCGTCGTCGGCTGGCGGTGCAGGTTCATGGTGTACACTCGGTGCCTGCTTTTCCTCCTTCCACGCGATGTACACAGTCTTCTTTTTTCTCGCTGCACTGCTGTACGCAAGCTGCGCGTTTTTGCCTTCCCGGCAACGCCTGTTCATTTCCCTCGGAACTGCACTTGCGTGGCTATTGCACGGTGCTGCCCTGACCCACGACGTAATCGGCCCGGAATCGCTGCGCGTCGGTTTTGCCGTCATGCTCTCGGCCACGCTCTGGATATCAGTTGCTGCCTATTGGCTGGAGAACCGCAATCTGTCGCTTGATGGCTTGCGCATTCTGGTGCTGCCCTGTGCGGCTATCGGCGTGTTGCTGCCCTTGCTTTTTCCCGGCAGCGTATTGCCGCTGGAAGGGCGCTCGGTGTGGTTCCCGTGGCATGTCGCGATCGCCATTCTTGCCTACAGCACTCTGACGATTGCCGCGTTTCACGCGGTGCTGATGGCGCTGCAGGAGTCGCGTCTGCATGCGCATCCGGCAGGACGTGCTTGGCTTGGCGCCGCAGTCGATCGCCTGCCCGCCTTGTTGACGATGGAACGCCTGCTGTTTCGTCTGATCGCCTTCGGCTTCGTATTGCTGACCCTGACTGTCGTCTCGGGCATTCTGTTTTCCGAGCAGTTGTTCGGCACCGCCTTCCAGTGGGACCACAAGACTGCGTTCACCCTGTTGTCATGGCTGCTGTTCGGCGTGCTGCTTGCCGGGCGTTACTGGCGCGGCTGGCGTGGAAAGACGGCACTGCGCTTCATGCTGACCGGTTTTTCCACGCTGCTGCTGGCCTATGTCGGCACGCGCTTCGTGCTGGAAGTAGTGCTGCATCGGGGACTCGCTTGAAAGTGGTGCTGTGGGCCGTGATTGCGGCCGCTATCGTGCTGTGGGTCATGCGGACGCGCCGGCTTACGGATGATGTGCCCTCGTCGCCCGGCAGGCATGCGGACAGTGAAACTACGGAAAAGATCGAGCAGTGCGTGCACTGCGGGGTCTACCTGCCGTCCTCCGAATGCGTGACCGACACGAACGGTCGTTTCTATTGCAGCGACGCCCATCGTCGCGCAGCCGACGCTTGACGCCAGTCATGCAAGCCGCAGGAGGCCACCGTCCCGCACAAGGCGAGGGACGCATGACCGCAAGCATGCGCGAGACTTTCTGGCGCTCGCTACAGACCTTCTGCATCACGCGCATCGTCATCTCCGCGCTGCTCTTGCTATATCTGGGCTACGGTCGCGGCAAGGATGCTCGCCAGCTCGAAGCGATCTTGTCGTGGGAGCCCGGAGCCGCCTATCTCAGCCTGGCGTTCGCTTTTGCCGTGCTGTCGTTCTACCTGCGTCGGCGCTTCATGCTGCAACTGCTGGCTCAGCTTGGCGTGGACATCCTGGTCATCTCCAAGCTGTACATCGCCGCCGGCGGCGCCAGCAGCGGGCTTGCAATTCTTTACCTGTTCCCGCTGGCCGGTTGCGCCATCCTGGCGCCGATGGTCATTGCGTTGTTTGCCGCCTCCGTCGCGACCTTCGTCATGCTGGGGGAAAGCAGCTATCACGCTCTGTTGTCGGGCAACGGACTGGCCGGCACGACTTCTCAGGCAGGGTTGTACGGCGCAGCTTTTTTCGTCGCGGTCTTCACCA
>DATBUE010000447.1:0-4752 GCA_036516375.1 Noviherbaspirillum sp.
GATGCGCGCGGCAACAAGGGCTACCCGAACCTGACCGACAAGGACTGGCTATGGGGCGGTGAGCCGGAAACCATCAAGGCCTCGATCATGAAGGGGCGCAACGGCATGATGCCGCCGATGGGCGCTGCGGTGGGCTCCGATAAGGACATCGAAAACGTTGCCCACTATGTGCTGTCCTTGTCCGGCTCCACGCGTGATCCGATCAAGGCTGCGTTCGGCAAGGAGAAGTTCGCTGCCTGTGCCGCTTGCCATACCGCGGCGGGCACCGGCAACCAGGCACTGGGCGCGCCCAACCTGACCGACAAGACCTGGCTGTACGGCGGCAGCGCCAACACCGTGATGGAAACGATTCGCAATGGTCGCAAGAACACCATGCCCGCCTTCGATGAATTCCTCGGCGATGCGAAGGTGCATGTGCTGGCGGCGTATGTGTGGGGGTTGTCGAACAATCCGGGGACGGGGCAGAAGTAAGTAGTACTGACGTAAGGTTCCCTCCCCCTTGTAGGGGGAGGGCTAGGGTGGGGGTGTGAAGCTTGAACAAGCGGTTCCGTAAATTTTGGCTCACTACCCCCATCCCAACCTTCCCCCTGAAAGGGGGAAGGAGCTGGTAGTCGCAGCATTAACAAGGCAGCAAACCAAATGGCCCAACCCGCAGAAAAAGTCCAGATCATCCACATGTACGAAGCCCGCCCGGAGATCTATCCGCGCGAAATCAAGGGCAAGTACGCCACCCTGCGCTGGGTGTTCGTGTGGCTGACTCAGGTCGTGTTCTACGGCTTGCCGTGGCTGAACTGGAACGACCGTCAGGCCGTGTTGTTCGATCTCGGTGCACGGAAATTCCACATCTTCGGGCTGGTGCTGTGGCCGCAGGACTTCATCTACCTGGCCATCCTGCTCATCATCTGCGCCTACGCGCTGTTTCTCTTTACCGCCGTGTTCGGACGCGTCTGGTGCG
The DNA here is from genome assembly GCA_036516375.1 of Noviherbaspirillum sp. Classification (GTDB taxonomy): domain Bacteria; phylum Pseudomonadota; class Gammaproteobacteria; order Burkholderiales; family Burkholderiaceae_D; genus Noviherbaspirillum. The sequence goes on from DATBUE010000447.1 coordinate 956, forward strand.
GCTTTTCCTGTCCGCAGACCGTGTACACGGAAATCTTCATGTGGGTCGAGCGCAAGATCGAAGGCACGCGCAGCGAGCGCATGCGCCTCGACCGCCAGCCGCTGTCGCTGCAAAAGATCGCGAAGAAGGGCGCCAAGCACCTTGCCTGGGGCGCCATCGCGCTATGGACCGGATTCACCTTCGTCGGTTTCTTCTCGCCGATCCGCGAACTGGGCGGTTCCGTGCTCTCGCTCGGCCTCGGTCCGTGGGAATGGTTCTGGATCCTGTTCTACGGCTTCGCCACCTACGGCAACGCCGGCTGGTTGCGCGAGCAGGTGTGCAAGTACATGTGCCCCTACGCCCGCTTCCAGAGCTCAATGTTCGACAAGGACACGTTGATCGTCACTTATGACGCAGTGCGCGGCGAGCCGCGCGGCGCGCGGGCCAAGTCCAAGGCCGACGCCGCATCCAGGCTCGGCGACTGCATCGACTGCTCGATGTGCGTGCAGGTCTGCCCGACCGGCATCGATATCCGTAACGGCCTGCAGTACGACTGCATCAGCTGCGGTGCCTGCATCGACGCCTGCAACACCGTGATGGACAAGGTCGGTTCGCCGCGCGGACTGATCCGCTTCGCCACCGATAACGCCTTGCGCAACAAATTCAGCGTGCGCGACATCGTGCGCCGCGCCCTGCGTGCACGCGTGCTGATCTACAGTGCGATCCTGATACTGATCGTCACCGCCTTTGCCGGCTCGCTCTACACGCGCTCGCCGCTGAAGATGGACGTCATTCGCGACCGTGGTTCGATGGGACGTGAAGTCGAGGATGGCATGATCGAAAACGTGTATCGCCTGCAGATCATGAACACCGCCGAACGGGCGCAACGCCTGCAACTAACTGTATCCGGCATCGACACCATCCGCATCGATACGGCTACGCAGATCGAAGTGCCGCACGCCACTACGCATTCGGTGCCGGTGCGGGTACGCGTCGAAGGCGGGCAGGGCGAGCGCGGCTCAAATGAAATCGTGTTCGAACTGAAGTCGCTGGACCAGGACGGCTTGCGCGTGGAAGAAGACGCTGTCTTCATCGTGCCGCGCCGCTGAAACCGGAATTGAAAGGAATCGTCATGCAAACCATGTCCCAAGTTTCTCCCTCCGTCAACGGCGCCGCCGCGCGCACGGGCAAGCCAGCCCCCTGGTACCGCCACCGCTGGCCCTGGCTGCTGATGCTGGGGCCCGGACTGGTCGTGCTCGCCGGCGTGCACACCATGTGGCTGGCCTTCACCTACCAGGACGCACTGGTCAGCGGCGACTACTACAAGCAAGGCAAGGCCATCAACCAGGACTTGCGCCGCACTGATGCCGCGGCTGCGTTGAAGCTCGATGCCGCATTGCGCTACGAGCCCGCCACCGGCACGCTGGCAGGCCATATCAACAGCGCAGGCCGTCCGTATGCCGCGCCGCTGGTGATCACGCTCAGTCACTCCACCTTGCCGGAAAAGGATGTGACGCTGATGGTGCAACCGGACCAGGCCGGACAGTTCCGGATCGCGCTGCCGATGCTGGACATGGCGCGCTGGACCGTGAGCATCGAAAACGCCGAACGCGACTGGCGCATGGCCGGCCGCTGGATGTGGCCGCAGGAGACGTCGGTGCGCATCGTGCCCGACCAGGTCCTGCCCGACTGACAGGCTGTCGAAAAATTACTGTGCAACCCGATCTCAACCTGCTTGCTACGTTTTTCAACAACCTGCCAAGGCGGTGCGTCTGCTTGATTGTGCGAGTCGCGTGCTTTGGGCATGCTACCGCGACAAGCAATGAAGAAGGCCGCGCTTCGAAATGCATTCCGGCGCGGACCGGACGACAAGGAGACTGATAAATGACGCGTATGTTGATGGCGGTGCTGTGGCCGGCGTTCCTGGTGGCGATCGTGGCGGAAGGCTTGTTCTTTTCGATCTTCGATCCGGTGGAATTGGTGGAACTGGTGGCTTCGGCAGGTGAACACCGTCTGCCGCCCCTGGGGATCTACACCTTCGGGTTCTTCTTTTTCTGGGCGATCGGAACCGGCTCCGGTTTGCTGGGAAGGTATCTGGAGCGTGAGGATGTGGCGGTCGAGAAGCTGCGGTGAAGTGCGCGACCACGTTCAGGTACGCAAATAGCCCCGCCCTGTCGCTCCCTAGAGCGGATTCGGCCTGACTGGCTCAGTCAGGCCGAGGCGGATTGGTCACGGGACAAGGCGCGGCGACGCGACATGGCGGGTGCCATGGCAAGGACCTGCAACGCCGTGCCGGGGACAATCCGTCCGGCACCGGCGAGCTGGTCAGGGCGAATCCCCTCTAACGGAACACCAGGACCGGTACGGTCGAATAGGCCAGCACCTTGTGCGTTTCGCTACCCACGAACAGGGCGCTCAAGCCCTTGCGCCCGTGGGAGGCCATGAAGATCACGTCGCAACCGTACTCCTTGGCTGCAGCAATGATTTCCTCGTAAGGGTTAACCGAAGTGCGGACCGTGGTCTCGCAGGGCACGCCGGCTTGCCTGGCTGCGTGCTCGACCTTTTCCACATTCGCTTGCGCGATCTCTTTCATCTTCTGCGCGTAGTACTCGGTGTCGATCACGGTAGAGCCTTCGGCGAGCTGGGGCGCGTAATGCGGCTCGGCAACCGACAGGCCGATCAGCTTGCCGCCGCTCGTCTTTGCGAAGCGTGCCGCGGCTTCGATCGCCTTGTCGGAGAGCGGGGATCCGTCGGTGGGAACGAGTATGGTCTTGAACATGGCTGGCTGCCTTTTCAGTGGGGCACGGAGGGGCATCCATGCGGGGTTGATTTGATACACATGCTAGGTGGGCGGGTAGTGCGCATCATTGACTCAAGTCAAAAAGCGCAGGGCGCAACTGCAGTGCAACTATTTACCTGTGCTACGAAATCCAGCGCGCGCGAACCTGGGGCTGGTGGCATGTCTAACTGTCATCGATGCCATGTGCATCCGGCCATGGCTGCTGTCCGGCGTACCTGCCGGGCGCGCTCATCCTCATAGGAGAAACAGCGTGAATACCACTTCGCTTTCCTTACTTGCGGTACTGACGTCGGCATCCCTCTTGGCCTGCGCGAGTCCGCGCGATCAAGGCATCGAGCTTCCGGCCGATTCCGGGGCTCCGCGTGTGTCGACCGAGGGCGGGTCGGGGACGGAGACAGGAACGATGCCGGAGAATGTCTCGGGTGCTTCAACCGGGGGCAGCGCGGCAGCCGGAGGCAGGACGGATAGCGGGCCGCGCGCCAGCGGCACGCGCAGCGTGGACTCGAAGGTGGTGGAAGGAGATTTGCCGCGGCCTGCGGGGACCATGAGCAATCGTGAAATCACGCAGACCTGGGACGGGCTCGGCAGTACCGGCGGGGCGACCGGAACCGGTGTGGGCGTGGGAACCACGGCTTCGCCTGAGGATGGCGCGCCGGCACAGCGCAAGCGACGAGGTGGAAGGTTGGGATGGGGAGGCCCGCGTAAGGGGTACGGAGCCCGCACAGCGCATCCCTTCGTTTTTACGTTCACACCCCCACCCTAGCCCTCCCCCTAAAAGGGGGAGGGAACTTGACCGCGCATTTCACCTACCCGTGTCGACAGATTTATTCCGGACAGCAGTGCGCGCAGGCGGGAACCCAGCTCGCTTCCCCGCAGCACCGCTGCCCCCTGCATCGCGTTGGACATGGGAGGAAGCGACAACCACCCAGCCCAGTCAAGCCAGGAATGACAAGCCGCGCGCTCTCCGCACACACAGCTATCGCGTCATCCACACCATCCCACCTCGTTCAGCCCTCCA
>DATBUE010000448.1:0-5035 GCA_036516375.1 Noviherbaspirillum sp.
GGTGACCACGCCGGTGGCGGTGCTGCCCTGGTTCATTGAATAGGTATCCATCATCCACGCCATTACCTGCTCGTTGGTGTTGACGTCGGGTGCGGGAATGTCCTTGGTCGGGCCGATGATGATGTTGATCTCGCTGGTGTAGCGGCGCGTCATGCGCTGCAGCTCGCCCTGCGACAGCGTCTTCGGGTCCACGCGGATGCCGCCCTTGGCGCCGCCATAGGGCACGTTGACCGCCGCATTCTTGACCGTCATCCAGGCCGACAGCGCCATCACTTCGGAGAGCGTGACGTCCTGATGAAAGCGCACGCCGCCCTTGCCGGGGCCGCGCGAGGTGTTGTGCTGCACCCGGTAGCCTTCGTAGTGCGCGATCGTGCCGTCGTCGCGCTCGATCGGCACGTCGACGACGAGGATGCGCTTCGGACGCTTCAGGGTTTCGATCCAGCGCGACAGCGAACCCAGGTAAGGGGCGACGCGGTCGATCTGTTCCAGGTAGATGCCCCAAGGGCCGATTTCGGACGGGGTGAGGTAGGAGGGGATTTGGTGTTCTGTGTGCATGGGCATGTTTCCTCTGCAAAAAAAGTCCCCCGGCCCGTTCTGGCGCCGGGGGGCAAGCGTCCCGTGAAGTGGGAGCGGAGAAAAGTCGGACTCAGACCGCAGAAATGGCCGGAGTCGCGTCTAGAGTTGCAACGCCCGCAGCATCACCGGTTTGGGTGGGCGCGGACGAAGCCTTGCCGTAACCGCCACCGCCGGGCGTTTCGATAACGAACGTATCGCCCGGCTCCATCTCGGTGCTGGCGACAAAGCCCAGCTCCTCGATCCTGCCATCGGTGCGGATTACATAGTTGCGTCCGCACTGGCCGTCCCCACCGCCGGCAGTGCCGAAGGGCGGCACTACGCGGTTGTTGGAGAGGATGGACGCGGTCATTTTTTCCAGGAAGCGGATCTTGCGGATGCCGCCATTGCCGCCCTGCCAGCGACCGGCACCGCCGGAACCATGGCGAATCTCGTAGCTTTCCAGGCGCACCGGGTAACGCCATTCCAGAATTTCCGGATCAGTCAGGCGCGAATTGGTCATGTGCGTCTGCACGACGTCGGTGCCGTTGAAACCGTTGCCGGCCCCGGAGCCGCCGGAAATGGTTTCGTAGTACTGGTGCGCGTCGTTACCGAAGGTGAAGTTGTTCATCGTGCCCGGAGCACCGGCCAGCACGCCCAGTGCACCATACAGCGCATTGGTGATGCAGGACGAGGTTTCCACGTTGCCCGACACCACCGCCGCCGGGTAACGCGGGTTCAGCATCGAGCCCTCGGGGATGATCACGTTCAGCGGCTTCAGGCAACCGGCGTTCAACGGAATCTCGTCGTCGACCAGCGTGCGGAACACATACAGCACCGCCGCCATGCAAATCGCAGAAGGCGCGTTGAAATTGTTCGGTAACTGCGCCGAGGTGCCGGTGAAGTCGATGTCCGCAGTGCGGTTCTTTTGGTCCACGCGGATTGCAACGTTGATTACCGCGCCGTTGTCGAGGCGGTAGCTGTAGCTACTGTCCTTCAGTGACGTGATCACGCGGCGCACCGCTTCCTCGGCGTTGTCCTGCACGTGGCTCATGTAAGCCTGCACCACGTCCAGGCCGAAGTGGTCCACCATCTTCAGCAGCTCTTCCACGCCCTTCTGGTTGGCCGCGATCTGCGCCTGCAGGTCAGCCAGGTTCTGGGCGATGTTGCGTGCCGGGTACTTGCCCGAGGAGAGTAGGGCGATGGTTTCCTTTTCCAGGAAGCGCCCGCCCTTGACCAGCTGGAAGTTGTTGATCAGGACGCCTTCTTCTTCCACCGTCTTCGAATCCGCCGGCATCGAGCCCGGTGTGATGCCGCCGATGTCTGCGTGGTGGCCGCGCGATGCGGTGTAGAACAGCACCTTGCTGCCGGTCTTGTCGAAGGCCGGGGTGATCACCGTCACGTCGGGCAGATGGGTGCCACCGTGGTACGGGTCGTTCAGCATGAACACGTCACCCGGCTGCATTGTCGCGCTGTTTTCGCGAATGATGGTCTTGATGCTCTCGCCCATCGAGCCCAGGTGCACCGGGATATGGGGCGCGTTGGCGATCAGGTTGCCCTGCGCATCGAACAATGCGCAGGAGAAGTCCAGGCGCTCCTTGATGTTTACCGAGAACGCCGTGTTCTGCAGGCGCAGGCCCATCTGTTCGGCGATGCTCATGAACAGGTTGTTGAACACTTCCAGCATCACCGGGTCGGCCGAGGTGCCGATGGCCTTGCGCTGCGGACGCGCTTCCACGCGGTTCAGCACCAGGTGGTTCAGTGCCGTGACTTCCGCGCGCCAGCCGGGTTCGACGATGTTGGTGGCGTTCTTTTCAGCGATGATCGCGGGGCCGGCGATGATGTCGCCGGGACGCGTGTCTTCGCGACGATACAGTGCGGTGTCGTGCCACTTCCCGCCCGAGAACAGCTTGACGGTTTCGGTGGGCTTCAAGGGACCTTCACGCGGTGCCAGTTCTTCCACATGCGACGATGCTTCCTCGGCCATGCCGATCGCTTCGACCGAGATCGCTTCGATCACCAAGGCCTTGTCCGGCATCAGGAAGGAATAGCGTTGCTTGTAGGCGGATTCAAAGCGTTCCACCATTTCCTCGACCGAGCCGAAGCCGACCACGATCACCGAATCCGTGCCGTCGTAGCGAACATGCACGCGCTCGACCAAGCGGATGCGCGACGCTTCCACGCCCTGCGACAACAGGTCGCTGCGGGCGTCTTCTGCAAGGCGTGTGAGGCTGGTCCTGACGTCGGACATCGCCGCTTGCGTCAATGAGGTTTCCATCGCCTGTTCGCGCATCGCGGTCTGGTCAGCCAAGCCCATCCCATAGGCCGACAGCACTCCGGCGAACGGGTGGGCGAACACGCGGGTCATGCCCAGCGCATCTGCTACCAGGCAGGCGTGCTGTCCGCCAGCGCCGCCGAAGGTGGTCAGCGTGTAGTCGGTCACATCGTGGCCGCGCTGCACCGAGATGAACTTGATCGCATTGGCCATGTTGCCGACCGCGATCTCGATGAAGCCTTCCGCTACTTCCTCCGGCGTACGGCGGTTGCCGGTGGCTTGGTAAATCTCTTCGGCCATCTCGGTGAACTTCTGAACCACCACGTCGCGGTCCAGGGTTTCATCGGCGTTGGGGCCGAATACGGCAGGGAAGTACTTTGGCTGGATCTTGCCGAGCATGACGTTGCAGTCGGTGACGGCAAGGCGGCCGCCGCGGCGATAGCTGGCCGGGCCCGGATTGGCGCCGGCGCTTTCGGGGCCGACGCGGAAGCGCGTGCCGTCGAAGCTCAGCAGCGAACCGCCACCGGCGGCGACGGTATGAATGCTCATCATCGGCGCACGCATACGCACACCGGCCACCTGCGTCTCGAACTCGCGCTCGAATTCGCCGGCGTAGTGCGAGACGTCGGTCGAGGTGCCGCCCATATCGAAGCCGATGATCTTGTCGAACCCGGCTGTCTGGGCGGTGCGTACCATGCCTACGATGCCGCCGGCGGGGCCGGACAGGATGGAGTCCTTGCCCTGGAAACGATGCGCGTCGGTCAGGCCGCCATTGCTTTGCATGAACAAGAGGCGCACGCCTTCCATCTGGCCCGCGACCTGATCGACATAACGACGCAGGATGGGCGACAGATAGGCATCGACCACCGTGGTGTCGCCGCGCGAGACCAGCTTCATGAGCGGGCTTACCTGATTCGACACCGACACTTGCGTGAAGCCGATTTCACGAGCGATGACGGCGATAGCTTCTTCATGCTGGTTGTGACGGTAGCCGTGCATTAGCACGATTGCCACTGCGCGGTAGCCAGCCGCGTAGCGCTCTGCCAGATCACGTCGTACGGCCGCTGTATCGAGCGGTGAAATCACTTCGCCGTGCGCATCGATGCGCTCGTCTGCTTCGATCACATCCTTGTACAGCAGTTCGGGCAGTACGACGTTCCGGTCGAACAGGCGTGGCCGGTTCTGGTAGGCGATGCGCAGTGCATCGCGGAAGCCCTTGGTGATGACCAGCACCGTCGGGTCGCCCTTGCGCTCCAGGAGCGCGTTGGTCGCGACCGTGGTGCCCATTTTTACTGCTTCGACCAGTTCCGGTGAAATGGTCGCGTTTTTGTCGAGCCCCAGCAGACGCTTGATGCCGGCAACTGCCGCATCCTTGTACTGCTCGGGATTTTCCGATAGCAGCTTGTGCGTCGTGAGGCTGCCGTCCGGACGCCGCGCCACGATGTCGGTGAAAGTGCCACCGCGGTCGATCCAGAACTGCCAGCGCTTGTCGCCGTGTCCCTGTTTCATTGTCTGCCCCATGTTCTCAATGCCTTTCTAGATGGAAGAGGTGGTCACTCCGGCCCCGACTGTCCGCTTCGGCAGCTTGCGCCGCTCAGACCGGGATTCGTCAATTCGCAGCACAGGATGTCCGCTTCCGAGCGGGCCCTGCATGTATCGCCGCCCTCGCAGGTGCTGCCTCCCTGCCGCGCGGTTCTAACTCCTATTTTCTGCACGCTGCGACCGTGCACCCGGCAAGGGCAGGACGCGCGTTTTTGCACCACAAGGAGGAGTAAGGCAGTGCGCCCATCCTTTCAGGCGCTGTCTTTCGCTCCATTTCAGTGCAATGCGCCATGGCATGCATTTTTCTCTTGATTCATCGAATCGATTTAACTATCGTATGTGTAACGCTGATGAAATACATGAGAATTTATTGACATATTATCGGCGTAAAACGTAAGATTCAAGAAAAAATTACAGGGGGACACATGGAACGACGCCTGCCCACAGCCTGGGTTTTCGCCGCGCTTGGTTTTGTCCTCGCCGCGTTTCATGGTGTTGTCAATGCCCAAGCAGAGCTCAATTTCGCGACTGCTTATGCAGTAGATAACTTCCAGACCCGGAACCTTCAGCAGTTTGCTGATGAAGTGCAGCGCGCGACCAATGGCAAGCTGAAGATCAATGTGCATCCTGCTGGATCGCTGATCAAGCCGGCAGACATTTTCAAGG
>DATBUE010000449.1:0-4594 GCA_036516375.1 Noviherbaspirillum sp.
CGATGCAGTAGTCAGAAGAGCCTGCCACGCCGCTGTTGACATCGCTGAACAGGATGCGGTTGCGGCAGGAAACGACATACAAGGTGTCGACCTTGAACGGCGTGACCTTGCCAGGTTTGCTGCTGCCCTCCCCTTCCGTCACTGTACGGCGTGGGAAATAGGTGGAATCGGCATAGAAACTGTCCGGCAGCACCGCTCTTTGCAGGACGGTCAGGCTGGGGGTATCGATCACGCGATCGCCACCGGTCAGTGCATAGCGCAGCATGTCAATGGCCGAGGAAGCAGCCCAGTTCATGAAGTTGCCGCTGAAGGACTCGCCATCGCATTCGTGCGTCTCGGCGTCCGCATCCCTGGTGATGCGAAAGTAAGCCTCGTCACCCAGGTTGCGGTTGCCGCCTTGGTAGACATAGCACTTGGCCGGATTGAAGTAGCCGATGTACTCGCGCAAACGCTGGTACTTTCCGCCATCACCCCGGTACGCCACCCCCACCGTCGGAAACTCGACCGACAGGCTGAGCAACAGATTGGGATGAACATTGACGCTCCCGCCGAACAGCGGCCCTTGGGCGATCGCGATTGCAGGATTGACGGCCGCATCGGTGAGTGGCGCCGCCTTCACGCCGGGCGCAAGCCAGGCGCAGGCAATCAGGAAATAGGCAACGGCCCGCAAAAAGAATGCGTTCTTCATGTCCCCTGCTTCCGGTAGAAAGTCTGCAGCACCACTTGCGTGCTCTCGCGCGTGCCGAAGCCGACGGCAGTGATGCGATAGAAATAGCTGATGCCCTCGGCCGTGGCGTCTCCGCCAGGCATGTTGAAGGGCATGAGCTCGATCACGTAGCGCGGCAGGCGGGCCGGCATGACTCCTTGGCCTGTCTGAAAGGCCTGGCCGGTGAAATGCCCGTAAGGGACAGTGCGGGCTTGGTCCGACTGGTCGAGAAAGTCGACAGCGAGCCAGACCGGCTTGTCACCCTCCGCACGCAGGCAAAGTCCGAGGTGAGGATTCGCCTTGCCACTCCCGCAGTCGGCAACAAATCCTTCGGTGCTGTCGTGCGCGAACAGGGTGCTGCGCGAGGAGGCCGCATCGCCGGCATCTTCGATATCCGTTTCCGCATCGAGCAGCGCCGCTTCCGCAGCCTGGAAGGCAATCTGCCGCTCGCGTTCATTACGCGCCGCTTTTTCTCCCTGCAGGGCCATCTGCGCGGCAGCCGCACCAAGCACCATGACGGCAATCAGCATCATCAAGGCGACGATCAGCGAGGCGCCAGTTTGACGCCGCAGGACGCAGGTCCGCAGCTGTGCGCACCGATGCGCGAGCGTTTGCAACATCAGGGCATCCATTAAATCGCACTCCCGGCGCTGGCATTGCGCAAGTGGACCGTCCCACTGAAAACGCGCCGGGCTCGACTGCGTTCCGCGACCGGGAAATCCCCTTCGTTCAGGTGCACACCTGGGTCCTGATCCGCGAAGGCGTCCGAGTACTCTTGTCCGAACAAGTGATAGCTCTGGTCGGCCACGTCCGCGCGCGTGACGTGGCTGCCGCGCATGAGCAGGGCAATGCGCACTGCAGCTACGCGTTTCCAGTACGTGCGCCGATTCAGGTCAACCGACTTGGCTGCCGCGTCCGCCCCCTCCAGCGTCAAGGCAGCGTCCAGCTCGTCCACTGCGCCGGCCCGCATGTATCGGTCAGGAATTCCATCGCCGTCGAGATCCATCCCGTACAGCACCTGGAAGGATTCCACGCCGCTGACGAGCGACTCGGCGCGCCAGGTAGACGGCTTGCCCTCGCTACCCTGGCCAAGAAACTTGCAATACAAGACGCGCTCCCCACTATCGGCCGTCCCTACATAAAAAATGCTCCAGCCCCGCTCATCCCCGGCTTTTTCCTGCGAGGTCGGCGGGGGAACGGCATAGCCCGCGCAATTGAGCATCGCACCCTCGGCAGCCCCCGACGCTCCAGAACCGAAAAAGCGGACTGCGAGCACATCGCTGCCATTGACAACGCTCTTGCCAGCGATGGGCTTTTCCACTCCCGGGCTGGAGGCGCTGAGACGCCTTGCATCGAGTCCGAGGATGCTGGCCGACATGCTGTCCTCGCTCAGCACGGGCGAAGTGTCGGCATCCCAGTGCTCGTACGCAGCCTGGCGGAGGGCTCGCCCCACTACCTCAAGCGCGAACCGCCCGCCTTCCTGGAGCTGAGCCTCGTCATCCTGTGCGAGATAGCCGGTGCGGGTCGACAGCAGCAGGCCGGTGGTGACCAGCACGATCAGCAGCCCTAACGCCAGCGAGACCATCAATTCGACCAGGGTCAATCCCGAGCAGATGCGGGGTCGAAGAAATTCAACGCGCACGTTCATGGCACGTAAGGCGAAACGACAAGGGCAATGACCGGCAAGGACTCGCCTTCAACGTCCTTGGTGAGCGCACCGTCCGGCTCCCGCGCCTGCCAGCCAATCTTGATGACCAAGGAAGCCGAGGCGGAGCCGGTTTGCAGGCAATCCCAGCTCAAACGCTTCTTCGCTTCGTCCCAGGGAGCACTGTCGCGGCAAATGACGGCGCGGCCGCCCGGCAGTGCGGCATGAATGCGCTTCTGCCATTCGTACAGGTCGAAAGCGGCCAGGGCCGCGGCGTCGCATGCATGGCTGAAGCAGTTGGTTCCGGGCTCCGCCGGCAGGCCCGAGGTGGCTTGATAGTCGAGGCCGACGAAGGGGTTGCTCTCGTCATCGAGGCGCATGCGGTCGTCGTTAGCACGCATTCTGTCGGCAAGCTCGATGGCAAGTTGCAGGGCATTGCTGTGCAGGTGTGATTGGCTGGCAGTGCGCAGGGCGCTCAGCTGCAGGCCGGCGGCGCCAAGCACGCCGATGGCCAAGACCACGATCGAGACCAGCACCTCAACCATCGAAAAACCGCCAGCCTTTCGCTCCATATTCAAGTCCCTGCTGTTGCCACCGCAATTTCATTTTTGGCAACTATCGCGACAAAAAAAACGGGCCGCAGCCCGTCTTGTCATTTGGACTTGCGTTCCCGACCCACCTCTGCGATCACGTCCTGAAACTCAGCCACATCCTCGAAGCGCTTGTAGACCGAAGCGAAGCGGATGTAGGCGATCTTGTCGAGCCGTTTCAGCTCATCCATCACCAGCTCGCCGACCCTGCCTGACTCGACCTCGCGCACGCCAGCGGACAGCAGCTTTTCTTCAATGCCTCGAATCGCTGCGTCGACCGCTTCGGCCGGCACCGGGCGCTTGCGCAATGCCAGCATCAAGCTGCCCCGTAGCTTGCCTGCGTCGTACTCGGTGCGATTCCCGTTCTTCTTGACGATCACAGGCATCGACAGCTCGACGCGCTCATATGTGGTGAATCGCTTGTCGCAATGCGAACATTTGCGACGACGTCGAACCGAATCCCCCTCTTCCGAGGTTCGCGAATCAATGACCTGCGTATCTTCGTGCTGGCAGAACGGGCACTTCATATATGGCCCCAGTGAAGCGCGTCAACGTGATTGCATTTTTGCAATACTATTTCTGACGCTCAAATTTTTGTATCCCACGGATATGGGAAAAATCTGGCCGCCTCGCGATCGACGAGAACGGCCAGCTAAAGCGCGATCCAGGCGGTCAGGCGTAGACCGGGAAGGCGTCGGTCAGCTTCTTGACTTCGGCCTTCACGCGTTCGATCGTCGCGGCATCGTGTGGATTGTCCAGCACGTCGGCGATCAGGTTGCCGACCTTGGTCGCTTCCGCTTCCTTGAAGCCGCGCGTGGTCATCGCGGGGCTACCCAGACGGATGCCGGAGGTGACGAAGGGCTTTTCAGGATCGTTCGGAATCGCGTTCTTGTTGCAGGTAATGTGGGCCGAACCGAGGATGGCTTCGGCTTCCTTGCCGGTGATCTTCTTGGCGCGCAGATCGACCAGCATCACGTGCGATTCGGTGCGGCCGGAGACGATACGCAGGCCGCGTGCAATCAGCGCCTTGGCCAATGCATCGGCGTTCTTCACGACCTGCTGCTGGTAGGCCTTGAATTCCGGCGACAGCGCTTCCTTGAAAGCGACTGCCTTGCCCGCGATCACGTGCATCAGCGGACCACCCTGGATACCCGGGAAGATGGCCGAATTGATGGCCTTCTCATGCTCGGCCTTCATCAGGATCACGCCGCCGCGCGGGCCGCGCAGGGACTTGTGCGTGGTCGAGGTCACGAAATCGGCATGCGGCACCGGGTTCGGATAAACGCCGGCAGCAATCAGGCCTGCATAGTGCGCCATGTCGACCATGAAATAGGCGCCCACATCCTTGGCCACCTTGGCCATGCGCTCGAAATCGATCTTCAGCGCATAGGCGGAAGCACCGGCAATGATCAGCTTGGGCTTCTTTTCGTGCGCCAGGCGTTCCATCGCTTCGTAATCGATCTCTTCCTTCTCGTTCAAGCCATAGGAAACCACGTTGAACCATTTGCCCGACATGTTCAGCGCCATGCCGTGGGTCAGGTGACCGCCTTCGGCCAGCGACATGCCCATGATGGTGTCGCCGGGCTTGAGCATCGCGAAGAACACGCCCTGGTTCGCCTGCGAGCCCGAGTTCGGCTGCACGTTCGCCGCTTC
>DATBUE010000450.1:0-16293 GCA_036516375.1 Noviherbaspirillum sp.
TCGACTGAGCCGGTCAGGGCGAATCCGCTCTAGCCCTCCCCCTAAAAGGGGGAGGGAACCTGACGGCGCATATCATCCTTCCGTGTCAACAAATTTATTCCGGACAGCAGTGCGCCTTCGCGGGAATGACAGGGAGGCGTCATTAGCCTGCAATACGCCGTTTTAACTTATTCATCTCCCTGAAGACGGCGCTGGCGCACGGCTTCGGCCAGGCCTTCCAGGATCGTCACGCTTTCCTCCCAGCTGACGCACCCATCGGTCACCGACTGACCATAGATCAGCTCCTTTCCCGGCACCAGATCCTGTCGCCCTGCGACCAGATGCGACTCGACCATCACGCCGACGATGCGTGCGTCGCCGCCTGCAACCTGACGCGCGATATCGGCACACACCGGCACCTGGTTTTCCGGTTTCTTGGAGCTGTTCGCGTGCGAGGCATCGATCATCAGGCGCGCGGCCAAGCCACTGGCAGCAATATCCTTGCAAGCCGCGTCCACGCTGGCGGCGTCATAGTTCGGCGCCTTGCCGCCGCGCAGGATGATGTGGCAATCCTCATTGCCGTTGGTCGAGACGATCGCCGAATGCCCGCCCTTGGTCACCGACAGGAAGTGGTGCGGCTGGGATGCCGCCTTGATCGCATCGACCGCAATCTTCACATTACCGTCAGTGCCATTCTTGAAACCGACCGGGCAGGACAAACCGGACGCGAGCTCGCGATGGACCTGCGACTCGGTAGTGCGTGCCCCGATCGCCCCCCAGCTGATTAAGTCGGCCACGTACTGCGGGCTGATTACGTCGAGGAATTCCGTTCCTGCGGGCAGCCCCAGTTCGTTGATGTTCATGAGCAGCTCGCGCGCCATGCGCAAGCCGTCGTTGATGCGGAAGCTGTTGTCCATGTAGGGGTCATTGATCAAACCCTTCCAGCCCACCGTGGTGCGCGGCTTCTCGAAGTACACGCGCATGACGATTTCCAGATCCGTCGCGAAGCGTTCACGCTGCTCGACCAGACGTCGCGCGTATTCCATCGCTGCCTTCGGATCATGAATCGAGCACGGGCCAATCACGACCATCAGGCGATCGTCCTGTCCATGCAGGATGCGGTGCAGCGCCGTGCGCGAATTTGCGGCAACGGTGCCCACCTTGTCGCTGCAGGGGAATTCGCGGATCAGATGCGCGGGCGGAACCAGTTCCTTCAGTTCGCGGATACGCAGGTCGTCGGTACGCGGCATGGTTGTTCTCCGATCAAGATGATGTGTGTGGGGGGATGAATCGGGTAGAAACGAAAAAACCGCCATCGCTGGCGGTTTTTCGAAAAATTCGGTTCGGCTGCTTTGCTTGTGCGCTTACCTCTTTTCCACCGCCTTCGGGCTGGAATAGCTGAAAAAGAAGTAAAAGTAAAAACGCAGGGAAGTCATGAAGCGCAGCCGCAAGGGGAAATGGCGGGTAATAGTGCAGCAAAGCCCAGAATTTGGCAAGCTGCCCACGGGTCAAACTTTAAGCAGTCCCGCCCACGGTCATGCCGTCGATACGCAAGGTCGGCTGGCCCACGCCGACCGGCACGCTCTGCCCTTCCTTGCCGCAGACGCCGACGCCGTTGTCGAGACGCATGTCGTGCCCGATCATCGATACCCGGTTCAGGACCTCGGGTCCGTTGCCGATCAGCGTTGCGCCCTTGACCGGATAGCTGATTCTGCCGTCCTCGATCATGTAGGCTTCGCTGGCGGAGAACGTGAACTTGCCGTTGGTGATGTCGACCTGTCCGCCGCCGAAGTTGACTGCGTACAGCCCATGCTTGACCGAGGCGATGATTTCCTCCGGATCGCGCTCACCCGCAAGCATGTAGGTGTTGGTCATGCGCGGCATCGGCAGATGCGCGAACGATTGGCGTCGCGCATTGCCGGTCACGGGCATGCCCATCAGGCGCGCGTTCATCGTGTCCTGGATATAGCCTTTCAGGATGCCATCCTCGATCAGGGTCGTGCATTGGGTCGGGTTGCCTTCGTCATCGATATTCAGCGAACCGCGTCGATCCGCCAGCGTGCCGTCGTCGACCACAGTCACGCCGCGCGCGGCCACGCGCTCGCCGATGCGACCGGAAAAGGTGCTGGAACCTTTGCGGTTGAAGTCGCCTTCCAGGCCATGGCCGATGGCTTCATGCAGCAGCACGCCGGGCCAGCCAGAGCCGAGCACGACGGTCAACTGCCCGGCCGGCGCGGGACGCGCCTCCAGGTTCACGAGCGCGGTCGATACTGCTTCCGACGCATATTTCTCCAGCATCTCGTCGGTGAAATACGCGTAGCTGTAACGCCCGCCTCCTCCGGACGAGCCCGCCTCGCGCCGCCCGTTCTGCTCGGCGATGACGGTGATCGACAAGCGCACCAGCGGACGCACGTCGGCCGCAAGCACGCCATCGCTGCGTGCAACCAGCACCACGTCGTAGGCGCCGGCCAACCCTGCCATCACCTGCACCACGCGCGGATCCTTCGCCCGCGCGATGCGTTCCACCCGCTCCAACAGGCTGACCTTGGCCGTGGCATCGAGCGAAACGAGGGGATCGTGCGGCAGATACAGTGCACGGCCACCCACCGGACGTACAGTCGATGCAATCTTGACCTTGCCCGTGCCCTGGCGCGCAATCGTGCGTGTCGCGGCGGCGGCATCGAGCAGGGCGGCCTCGGAGATTTCATCCGAATAGGAAAACGCAGTCTTGTCACCGGACACGGCTCGCACGCCGACGCCTTGCTCGATGGAGAAACTGCCGGTCTTGACGATGCCCTCTTCCAGGCTCCAACCCTCGTTCTTGGTGAACTGGAAATACAGGTCGGCGTAATCGACGCGATGGGTGAAGATCGCGCCCAGTGCGCGCGTCAGGTGGGATTCATCGAGTCCGAAGGGCGCGAGCAGGATTTCGCGCGCGATGCCGAGCGTTTGCAGATTGGGTTCGAACAGGTTCATGCTGGCTAGCGTTCCGGTGGGACGGGAATGGAATGGGAGTGGGTCGATTGTAGAGGAATCGGGCACTTGGCAACCGCGTGGTATCTATCCATTCCATTCATGTGCAAGCAGGCAATTTTCCTCCGTACCTGCCCTCCGTACAGCCCTGCCTGCGCCGCAGGCAGGGAACCGAAATGAAATTGAGGACACCTATTGAGCATTATTGCCATCTGCCATCAAGGAAGGAACCATGCCTCCATCTACTCTGAAGACGTACTCTTCTCGTTCCCCCGAGCCGACCAATACCAGCGGCCTTGACCAAGCGGGCAGCACAACAGCAACCGACTCCCCCTCAGCAGGGCAGTCTTCTCGTCAAGACTCGGAACGCGCTCCGTCCGAACCTCCGCTTATTCATGTCACAGGTCCCCGCGGTTTTAGGTTTCTCCATATGCCTACAGAGTTGCAGGGAATGGTGTTGGAAGAACTTGATGTGGGAACAATTCGCAACTTGGCGCAGGCGTCGCCAGACTTGCGTAAGCTGGCGCAAACGCATCCACCCACTCGGGGAAGAGTTCTTGCCGACCATTTCATGCGTACATTCACTCTCCCGCCTGCTCAGTCCACTCTTGATGAATTGCGTGTCATCGCGCCCCATCTGACGGAAGAACATGTCCGTTCACTGACAGAAAAAGCATTGACGGAATACAACGGCGGGTTCACCTGCGCTTGCTTGCTCGGACCTTTACTTAGCGGCAGAACAGAGCGGGAAGCAGAGCAGGTGGCGCAAGCGCTGGACAAAACAAGTACGCGGTTTACAGGAAATTCGTCTCAAGAAGAAGCAGACCGACGCGCACGTGGCGGTCTGCTGATGCAGGTACTAGGTGAAATCGGCGAAACGAAACATTCCCAAGTCTACAAGCCATTTGTAGTACGTTTGGCATCCCATTCCGAATACACCCTCAGCATTCATGCAGTCGTTGGTTTAAAAAGAAAATTTCTGAAATTTCCCAAGATTCCGGCAACTGCCAAAGAGGACATCTGTAAATCCTTGCTGATCAGAGAAGACGACAACAAAAAATTGCTTGCGTTCGCGTTCCAGATGTTTTTGCTATTAGAAGATTTTTCTCCTGATATTCAAGACTTTGTTTTTGAGAGAACGCGAGCCTTCTTCCAAGTACGCGGCCCGCTTACCGATGAGAATGAAGAGGAGAATTTGAGGGATATGTACTCGGCAGACAATATTGCAGAAATATTCCCTGATCAACCGGAACAACGCAAGAAGTGGAATGAATTGATTGACGCAGCATGTCCTCGTGCGCGAACCAAGGAAGTATCTGAAACAGATTCGGATTCCTCATTTTGATTCTGCCGCAAGGGATCGAATACAGAAAGGAAACATTTATTAAGTCGACGTAATTTTATTTGCACCCCGAATTCCTTGTAGCTATCTAATCGACCCAATAAATAAATGTCGACTCAATAATTTGCATAACCTCGGCAAGCAGAAAACGAGGAATCAGGATGCAGAAGTGGCCACGCTCGTCTACACGCGCAATTTGCTCGACGCACGATCGTAGTCGTCGAGACGATCCTCCACATGGCTCCAGTGCTCCAGCAGATCACCGGTGCAACCACCTGACAGGTTATCCACGGTCAGAGAGTCCCACAGCGTCGCGCTCCGAATCAGGAATGCGCCCTGTCGAAGTAGTTGGGTTTGGGCCTTGCCCTGTAAGGTTCGACGTCTGTCTACGTTCAGTGCGGCGCAGGCGGCGCAGGAAGGCCTCGATTGTATTGGCCAGCCACCCGCCCTTCTGGCGGCGTGTCAGCGCCTGCAATTCAAGCGCGGCGCGGGCCTCGCTGATCCGGCGATTGGCCAGGTCCTTGTAGATGCGATCGGCACAGCGCCGCCGCCGCACCGCATCGCCGGCGTCGAGCAGGGCTTCCACAGAATCGATCACCCGGTCCTTCCAGCCATTGCTGCGTGTGCTTGTCAGACCTGCGTAGACCTCGGCCATCTTGGCGTCGTGCGTTGCCGCGATCGCTGCCACCTCGGCGCGCACGCTCGCCTGCTGGCCGAAGGGGCTGGCGTGCAACATGGCCAAGGTGCCCGTGACTTCGGCTTCGCTCAGCAAGCCGTATTCCTGGAATGCTCCGAGTTGGGTGAGCCCGCGCCGCTGCAGTGCAGGGTCGCGCGCGAGCAGATCCTTGCACGCGCGATGGCAGGTATCCCATGCCAGCCAGCGGTAGACGAAGTCCAGGCCGGTTCCCTTGATGTTCTGGAGGCCCATGATCCGGTTGCGAAAGCCCGGCGGCGTCGCGTCCCGGATTGCCGCCACCACCGCATCGCCGGTGGCGTAGTAGTTCTCCACGACGACGATGCGCCGTTCGAACCAGGCCCACAACTGTTCGCGCATGGCTTGGTCGAGCGCCGGATCGGGCGAGGCTCCGGCTTGGCTGCAACGTGTGGCAAGGATGTTGTACTCCTCCAGAACCGTTACATCGCGCGCATGAAACGCCAGCACCTCCTCGGCATGCGCCAGGCCGAGCGATTCCAGCGCGCGCGTCAACCCGGCAACATCGCCACTGTGACTGACTAGCTCGGCCGGTGCGCCAATACCTTGAAGCATGACGCTGAGGCGCGCCGCGATCTGGTCCGGGCTATGCGGGATGCGATGCTCGCGCGCGAGGCTTTCGAACGCCGCGGCAGGATTGCCGGCTGCGGCGTGCGCGGGCCAGAGCGTGAGTCCTTGCGCGTGGCTTTCCCATGCCTCGCGCAGGTAGCCGCGCATGCCATCGAGATTGGAGCCGATCAGGACATGGAAATCGGCACGGATGTCCTGCGTCAGGACACCGGCAAACACGCGCGAGCGTGCGATGCGATCGGCCCGGTTGTTGACCACCGTGCTGATGCACACGCCCGGCTCGGCCACGGGATCCTGGAGAGCGAAGCCGAGCCGCTTCCAGTTGCCCAGGCAGCCGTAGCGCTCGTTGGCGGACATGCCGTTGGAGAATTCCAGCACGCGCGTGCCGACGCGTGCAGGTGCGAAGGTCTTCAACACGCCGAGGTCGGGCACGACCTTGTCGGCCATGGCCTTGAGTGCGAAATCACGGCCGATGCCCAACTCCTCGCCCAATGCCGCAACCAGTGCGATGTTGTCCGGATGCTCCTGATACGGAAAGCGCGCCAGAATGTCCGGTGCGATCAAGCCCGACTCCAGCCAGCCCACGCCCTTGAGTTCGGTGCCGAGCTCGTCTGCCGCGGTTTGCAGCACCGGGCGCATCTGCTCTTCGGAGGTGAGCAGGACGCGCTGCCTGGGAATGAACTCCGTCATCACCTGCGGGATGTTGATGCCGGCCGGACCTTGCAGATCTTCATGGTCGGGAAAGGTGTTGGTGAGCGTCGAGTAATCGTCGCGCATCCAGGCGCGTTGCAGCAGGCGTACGAAGGCCGGCGTCAAGGCCATGCACTCCCACAGGAAGACTTCGCAACCCAAGCGCTGGGACAGGCGCACGACGTTGTACTGTTCCCAGATCGTCGCCTTGTCGTAGGGACGAAACAGGAACATTTCGCGCAGCTCGCCCTGTGGCGCCGCATACAGGAACATCGCTTCGCAGCCGGTGGTCTTGCTGACCACCGAATAGCCGAGCGCGTTGAACAGGCCTGCCTTCAGGCGCTCGGTCCCGGATTTTCCGCGCGTCCCCCAGCCGCCGACCACCAGCGGAATAGCGCTTCTTGCCTGACGCATGCGGTGGTTCACCCACAGGTGATGACCGACAAATCCGGCGATGGAGACGCCGACGAACACGGCCAGGTCGAACAGGGAATTGTCGTAGGCCGAGAAAAAATAGTTCTCCAGTCGTCCTTGCAGTTCCGGCAAAGGCAAGGCAGCGAGGGCTGGAAAGAAACGTGTGACGGCAGAATCGGGGCGCGTGTTCGGGTAGGGGCGATACCGCACTTGGAAGCCGAGTTCCGAGATCATGCGCAGGTAGGTCGCAGGATGCGCCGCACTGCCCTCGGTCCAGTTGCGCGCGCTGGCAAATCGCTCGAACTGGTGAGACAGGGTCGCGTGCATGGCCAGGCGTTGCGCCAGCCCGGCCGGCGCCGACACCTCGGTAATCCCTTCTGCCGTGTACAAGCGCAAGGGGCCGGACTTGAGGCTTTCGTCGAGCAGTGAAACCAGTTCATCGACAAGCGGCAGGTAGGGACGCCAGCCTGCTTCCGAGGCCATGTGCAAGGGCTCGCCGGGCACCTTGGTCTGGGCGAGTTCGCTGAGGATGGCGGAGGGCGCGCGCACGGTGCCGCGGAAGGTCCGTCCTATCGTGTGCCGGAATGCCTGGCGCTTGTCCGGCGAGGGATTTTTCCATTCGTGCATCAGGCGCCACAAACGAAAACCGAAGCGGTGGCCACGCCAGATGCGCCAGCTCTTTTCCCCTCGCTCCAGGGTTACGCCATGGTCGCGTTGTGTGGTGCAAGCCAGCACCCGGCCCAGCCGGTCCACGTCTTCGTCGCAGAGAAGCTCGGCGGCAGCGCCATGCGGTGCGGTGTGGGCTGTGGCATGAGCCAGCCTTTCCGCGAGCGAGCGGGATTCCATGTCGAGATGGCACAGGATGCGTTCGCGCGTTTCCGCTGCCCAGCGGCGCACCGGCAAATGCGGGCTGTCCACATGCAGCGCCTCGATCAACGGAACGAGCGTCTGTGTCCAGACCGGCTGGCACGAGGGCAGCAAACCACGTACACCGTCTTCCACTGCCTTCATGGCCACGCGCAACACGAAGGGATCCTGTTCCCGCTGCAGCACGGTCGCAAGCCATTGCCGCGATGTGTCGAACAATTCCCTGTTGCCGGCCAGTTGCGGCAACTGCAGCAAGGCCGTGGCGCGCACCTGGGGAACGGCGTCTTCAAGCCCCAGCACGGGCCAATACTTCGCCGCGCTCTGAGGGCTGGACCCGACCAGGGCTTGGGCCAGGCTTTGCCGCACGAAGGGGCTGGGGTCTCCGGCTGCCAGTGCCAGCAATCGGTCTTTCGCATCGCCGAGGCCCGCCGTTGCTCCCACCAATTCGACGACGTGGCGCCGCACGAACATGTCATCGCCCTCACCGCGCTCGCGCAGACGTTGTTCGGCCACTTCCGCGAACCTGCTGCCTGCGGTCAAGGACAGCAGCAGCAACGCTTCACGCTGGATCCAGACATCCAGCTTGCGGTCGAGCGCAGACCGATAGATGCAGGCCGCGCCGGCATCGCTCAACGCATGATCGACCAGCGCCGGCGGCAGCGCTTGCAGGGCCCGCGACAGTGCGCCGAACGCTTCGGTACGCACGCGCGTGCCGCCGTCCCAGCGCAGCAGCGCAAGGACGGTCTCTTCCAGGGCGAGCGCCTTCCACGCCGCCTCCAGTTCCTTCGCCAGCACCAGATGGCGTGCTGCGAGCCGGCCGACGGCCTGCATGCAGAAACCCAGGCTGCGCTCGTGATCGGAAATCATGATGCGCACGCGGTCCTGCATCGCATCCGGGCCGAACCAGCGCCGGAAGGCACGCGCATCGCCCCGCAATTGCGCCCGGCTTGCGCCCAGTTGCTGCGCGTAGTCGAGAATCATGTGGCGGCGTTCTTCGTCCGAGCTGGCCAGCGCATAGCGGCGCGTGAACTGTCCCTGCCCGTCACGCAACGCGCCGATCGCACGCACCGTTGCGTCGATCCGCTCTTGCAGGAAGCGCACTGCAAGAAGTTCGAGCGCAACGTTTGCGCGGAAGTCCTGGCGCAACAGCCATGCGGGCCACTCGGACGCGAGTTTCGCGACCTGACGCTGCTCCAGCCGAATTTCATGCGGACGCAAGCCGCGGTTGAGCAAATCGGTAAACGCTTGTTGGTCCGACAAAGACATCATTCATTCTCCATACGATGGTGCGCCGCCGGCGCACTCCAGCTTCGAATTGCGCCGAAGTCCTGCTCGCCCGCGCTGAAATCGCGCAACCGCCTGCCCGGTCCCCAATGCCAGCTCACTTCCACGCCACCCCAGGTCGACGACGTATCCAGGTCGCGCCGCAGGCTGCCCCGGACTTCCAGACGCTTGCCGGGCGCCAGCCACCGTTCGGCAACGGCGCCCAGGTGCAGCTCACGCCGCGTGGACGGACGCTGCCTGTCCTTGTCGGCCCAGTAGCGGATGGCGCGTGCTCCGCCCTCCACGACCAGCGGGCCGATCAATTGCCGCCATTGCAGGGTGGCCTGATGGTTGTCGACACGGGAAAGCTTGAAATCCGGATTGGTCGTCACCGAAATGCCGGCGGCGACATGGGTGTCGCGCCAGGGGCGCCACGACAAGGTGTCGCCGAGAATCAGCGCGCGGTTGTGTTCCTTGCGGTATTCGGAGAAAACATCGGTGTCGACGCGACGCTGGTCCGCAACCCGTGACAGGTTCATCGTGCGCGCAGTGAGTGTGATCTGCGGCCGGTGCGACAGGGTCGAGCTCAGGACGCGCTGTTGCGATAGCGCGGCCGTCGCGGTCAGGGAGGTGCCCAAGCCCTCGCTGGTGTCCTGGGCGAAGCCCCGCAACGACGCAGTCAGGGTGAACGGCCAGGGAAGCACCGTGCTCCAGGGCAGATCCTGCTCGGCGCGCAAGCGGAAACCGAGCACGGGCGAACCGAATTCGCGCTCGCGCACGAACGCATCGGCGAGCAGGTTCCTGTTGCCGTCGATGCTGAGCTTGCGCCAGGCCAGTCCCGCCTCCGCATAGCGCTCCAGATAGCCGTCGGTATACCCGCCCGTGGCCTCCACATCGCGCCTGCTTTGCAGCGCAAAGCGCGCGCTCAACGTATGGTCGCGCTCGCTGCCCAGCGGAGCGGCGTCGACAAAATGCACAGCTTGCGGTGCGGCGGCGTCTTCGCCCTGCTTTCCGGGCGCCGGCTTGCCGTCTTGCCCATGCCAGGCGACCGGTGCTTCGGGCACGGCTTGCGGCTGGTAAGGATTGGGACGGATAGGCGCCGGATTTACCGGCAGTGGATGCGCCTGGAGCTGGTGGATGCGATACAGCGTTTCCGCCGTTCCTTGCTGCGGCGGCAGCACCAGCTTCGATACCGGGTCCGGCAACAGCCTTTCCTCGCTATGCACGACGCCCTTCTCCAGGCGGTCGATGCGCACCCACACCGGGCCCGCCAGCGTCGCCTGGACCGGCTGTCCGGTGCTTGCGATCTGCCAGTCGCGCGTGGCCCGCGGCTGTGCTGCGCTCTTGCTGGCGAAGCGCACGCGAACGAATTGATTGGCATAGGCATCCGGCAGGGAGACCGCGACATGCTGCTCGCCGGCCGGAATCTTCAGGGTCAGCTTCGCCGGCTCGTTCCCTTTCAGTTCCAGCACCTGCACCTGCTGCTGGTTGCGTTCGACGAGCACGCGCAACGGCAGCGCGCGCTCGCCCGGCAAATTTTCCGCAGCGATTTCGAGCGTCAGCGCGCCTGGAGCACGTTCATTGAGCAAGATCCCGGCGCGCGCACCGGTGCCGATGCGCGTTTCGCCATCGCGCAGCGGCGGCAACAGCGCCGCCCGGAGACGTGAAGATGGCGATTCGGGCGCACCGGGTTCGACTTCCACCCGACGCAGACCGGCGCTACGGTCCACCAGCGGCAGCAAGGACCAGCCGGAACCGGCGGAAAGCTGGCTCCACTGCGTCCGGATTTCCGGATCCGAATGCCCCTTGGCGATTGCGGCCCCCTGTGCCAGGGCCTTACCGCGTGCGGCGGGACGCGACTCGGCCAGCCACAGCAGCAGGCGCATGCGCTCCTTGGGGTCGCTTGTTGCCTCGAGCGCGCCTTCGATATCTCCGGCGGCAAGGCGTGCGGCGGCGGCATCCTGTTCCGCGGCCGGCGCCGGCAGGCCGCTCCATGGCATGGAATCGAAGCCGAGCGCATAAGCGCGCAGGCCGCCGTCGGCGACGATGTGGCAGCCCTCCCGGAACTGGCATCCGAGGGCGGGCGTGAGCGTGCCGCGCAACTGCGCACGCGAATCGAAATGTGCGGGTGCCGGTGCCGGTAGAACCGGCAATTGCAGCGCCGGACGTTCCACTTGCACACGCGCGAGCAGCTCCAGCGAACCGCCATCGATGCTCAGGGTGTGCAGGCCGGTAGGCAGCTCGATTTCACGAACCACTGCGCTGCCGGGGCGGTCCTGTCCCTGTTCCATCGCCAGGCCCGGCGCCGGCTGGTTCTGGCTGAACAGCTGCAACCAGAGCTGATCCGCGGTGCGGACACGCAACCAGCCGGACAGGCGTGAATCCTCGTCGCTGTGCAGCGGACGCGCTTCGACGCGGATGCGTGCCGGTCCCACTACGCGGGTTACCAAGGGCTGCTTCGGCTTCGCCTTCCACCAGTT
Source organism: Noviherbaspirillum sp. (assembly GCA_036516375.1). Classification (GTDB taxonomy): domain Bacteria; phylum Pseudomonadota; class Gammaproteobacteria; order Burkholderiales; family Burkholderiaceae_D; genus Noviherbaspirillum. The sequence continues at coordinate 11,291 of DATBUE010000450.1, forward strand.
CGTGCGGGTATCCAGCGCCACGCTACGTACGCTGGCAGCACCGCCGTGACGAACCAGCCCTGCCGGCTCTTCCCGCCACAGGCGCGCGCCCGGATGCTTGGCTTGCCACTGCAGCCACTGCGTCACCGCAGCCGCCTGGTCCGGACCTGCCACCAGAAGCCGGTCGGCAAGCGCGCGGCCTTCGCCGAGTGCCGACTGCCATTGCGGTTCGTCGCTTTGCGCGAACTGCTCGGCGGCCGCATCCAGCTCGCCCTGGGACAAGGCACGCTGGGCGCGCCAGAAAGCGCGCTCGTGCTCGCTGCCCAGCTCCGCCAGCAGCGCATCGAAGGTGGCCCATTTACGGGCACGCAAGGCGCTTTGCAGCAAGGCGCGATGATCGCGCTCGACCGAGCCTAGTCCGGCGAGCAAGGCCTTGTCGTCATCGCCCTCGGCGGCCAGTGCCATGCTCAGGTAGGACAGGCGCGAGCGGTCCTTCATCGCGCGCGCGGCGGCGAACAGGGTTTGCATGCTGCGGTCGCCTTCGCGCGCGTACATGGCTTCGAGCTGTTCGGCCGCGGCGCGTGACAGCGCCGCGTCCTCGCCGATCCAGTGCGCGCGCAACCAGCGTTCGGCTATGTGGCGCTCGCCTGCTGCCAGCAATACATTGGCCAGGCCATGCAGGGCGCGCTCGCGCACGCGGGCGTCGCTGGCGCCCAGTGCGCGTTGCCACAGGCCGATCGCGCGTGCGTGGTCGGTTTCGCGTTGGGCCGCCTCCACTGTTTCCTCGTCAGCCGCTGCACTCCCTCCTCCCGCAACGGCTTGCTGTGCAGGTCTGGACGCTGGCGCCACGTTGGCAACGAATTGCGCATGCGCGGCCGCGAGCATGCGTTCCAGCGGCAGCCAGGCGGCTTGCTGCAGGGGCGTGCCCGCCACGCCGACCTGCGGATTGCGTACCAATTGGGCGAGAAAGCGATCGTCCACGGCGTACTCGGCGCTGGCGGCCCATTGAAGGGCGAGCGGGATGCTTACCTCTGAGGCATTGCCGGCGCCACGCACGCGCACGCGCATGCCCTTCGCATGCGCCGGAATCGTCCATTCGGCACTGGCCACACGCACGGCCTCTGCCGGGCTCGTCACGCGGTCGGCATGGCCGCTCAAGGACGCAGGCCAGTCATCCTTGGGCACCAGCGCCAGGGAGGCAGTGCCGGTATGTAATGCTTCCTGCGGCAAGGCATGCTGGCCCGAAGCCAGCGTGGTGCGCATGCCGTTGTCGAATTCGACCTCGAAGTACGCCGCACCGGCGTCTTGCGGGACCAGCGCCCGTACGCGGATCGGGAACGGCAGGTCCGGCAGGACGAAGTGCAGGCCTTCCTTTCCCGCCGCATGAAACAGGGCCTGGGGCAGCGGCGCAAATGCCGCATCGGCCGCTGCAACCCGGCGCTGCGGTCCACCTTCCGGCGACGCCGGGTAAGGCAACACGACGCTACGCGCCTGGACTTCGCCTGCCCCGTCCGGCAGCAGATCTCGGTATTGCAGGAAGGCGTCATCCAGCGTTTTGGCGGCGCGTTGCAAGCCATCCTGCCCCGGCCGCCGTGCGACCTCGGCACGCACGCTGTTTGCGGCCAGCGCCCCGATGTTGCGCCATTGATTCGAGATGCCGGCATCGATGTGCGTCTGTTCCAGCTTCTCCAGCTCACGATCGGCGCTTGTCTCGCGCCAGGGATTGTTCAGCGTCGGCAAGAGAAAATCGTCCCGGCCTTCGACCGCCGCGCGCAGCAGGATGCCGTGGCTGGGCTGTACGCGCAGCGTGTGCTCGCCGGCAGGAATGTCGAGCGTGACTTGCTCGCTGGCGCCAGCCTGCCAGGCACCGTCCACACGCACGGGTGCAGCACCTCCTGTCGGGACGACCTGGCGCAGCTTGCGTACCGGCTCGTCACCCAGCGCGACGTCCAGCGCAACGACGCTGGTCTGGGCCGCCTGTTCGCCATCGATACGATACTCAAGCAGCAGGCGATCCGGTCCCTTGACCTTGACCGTCATCGTCTGCTCCGCGCCGAGCCGGACAAAGTTCATCGCGCTGGCTTCATCGGCCTGACGCACCTGGACGCTGGTGCCGGGCAATTGCAGTTGATGCCGGTAGGTGACGGCGTCGCGCGGCGTGTCGAAGCGTGCCAGGAACAAGGCTACGCGTTGCGCTGTGCCCGAAGTTCCTCCGCGGCGCAGATGGATCACGGCCGGATGATCGGCTTCGGTCGCCAGCAACCAGCTATGCCCGTCGCTTCCCGGCCGCGCCGCGCGCGCCACCGCCAGACCACTGCCGTTGGACACCATGAAAACCGGCGCTTCCAGCGGCCCGCCCTGCTCGGCCACCACGCGCAACATCGCATGCGCAGAAACATGAATGGCGATGTCTTGATCGCCGCTCAACGCCACCGTGTGCACGCCCCTGGCGAATTGCGCGCTCTCCGATCTGGCCACGGACGGACCGGACAGCAAGTAAGGCGCACCCTTGATGTTTTCCCATTGCAGCGCCAGCGCGGTGCTGCTGCGTGCGGCTTCCATGCCGTCGATGGCGGCGTGCGCCGGCATCCAGGTTGCGAGTCCGGCCGCGGCCATGCACAGGATCAGGCGCTTCATCACAAATCGCCTCCCAGGCAAGCCAGCAGCTTTTTACGCTGTGCCGCATCGGTGGCCAGACGCTTGCGCATCTTGGGATCGAGCTCGACGTGAACGAATCCGTGGTAGCCGTCCGCTTCAAGCGCGTGCGCCACCGGATTTCGCGTTGCGCCCAATTCGCTGACATCGACGCCATACAGGCGCGTTCGTTTTTCAATACCTTGTTGCATACACTTGACTGAGGATTTCAATGCGGATGAGGGATAGGCATGGCCCGAGCTGACGATGGCGCTGCTGTAGGCGCCTGCGGCCGAGCGCCGCTTGCTTGCATCGAAGCCGTGCAACTGCAGGATGCGTTCGTCCGGAAATACGCGGGCGAAGGCGCGCGAGAACGCCACCAGATAGGTGTCCGGCAGGCGTGCGAGATCCGCGTTCTTGCGATGAACCGTGTTCCATGCCAGCGCGCGCGGCGAGGCCCCGCCGGTATCTGCTGCATATGCGAGCAGGATCTCGCCGGTGCGCGCATCGCTGGGGACATGCGGCGCCTGGAGGGCATGACGGCCGCGATCGGAAATGGCATACAGGCCGCGTCCGCTGCGCTGATCCGCGGCTTCAGAAACGATGGTCCATGTGGCCTCACCCATGCGTTGGGTATGCACGGACCAGCCGCGCTCGCGCAATTCGGCAATGGTGCTGCTGCGCTGCTGGCCGCGCATCAGGCGCGCGAACAATCGCTCTGTCGCGGCCAACTCTTCGGCTTCCGGCACGACGTAATCCACACGGGAAGCGCGTTTCCACGCGCGCTCGTAGATCTGCTCCAGCGTCGCGGACGACGACGATGACGCGGCAAGTGCCATGCAAGGCATGGCAGCGATACCGCCCCAGATCCAGAGCGCAAGCATGCGTTTATTCCAGCTCACGAGTGCGCTCCACGATCAAGGTTGGTACAGCGGCAGCACCGGGCATGACGCGCGATACAGAGACCCAGCCCAGCCGGTCTTGCGGCGTAAGCGTGAGGCGATAGCGTCCGCGTGGCGCCCCTTCCGGAATGGGGATGAACAGGGGCTGACCGGCATCGGTCTTGTCGCCCTTGGTTTCCGCCACGGGCAGGGCCAGCTCTCCGCCGGGCCGCACGTCATACACGCGCTCGGCGAACAGCCAGCCAGGATGCGGGCCGAAATCGTCTGCCGCCTTCGGTGCGTCGATCTTCACGCGCACGGCCTGGCGCGCGGCGAGATGCGCCGGCCGGAACAGGCGCACCGAGATGTATTCGGCTTGCGTGCCGGTACGCTCGATGTCGAAGCGCAAGGGCTTATCGAAGTGGTAGGCGCGACGGCGAACCCACGGCTTGCCTTCTTTCAGATGGCTCGCGTACCAGTGCAGCTTCTGCTCGCTGACCAGCTCGATGCGGTGCATGCCCGGATCGAACGGCGGCAAGCTCACTTCCCCGGCGCTGCCCGCACTGGCACCGCTCATCCACTCCACGCCATCGAGCAACACGGTGTAGCGAAACGGCGTTCCGTTCGCGCCGGTCCATGCCAGGCGCGGAGCAATGCCTTCACGGCCGGACTGGCCGACGAACTGCACCGGCTGGCCCTGCTGCAACGGGCGGAAGGTGCTGGCCATCGCATCCATGCGCTCGGGCACGCCCTCTTCGCGCGGCGCGAGAAAGACGCGCGCGGCCCCCGCTCCGACCGGGTCGAAGTCTTCCCATTGAAAATCGCCCGCGCTCAGTTCGGGGCGCTCTTCCGGAGGACGATCGCGCACCGTCAGCAACTGGCTCTCGCCACGCAGGATGCGCGCGTCATGCTGTTCGGGATTCAACGCAAACCATCCCGGAATGGCGCTCTCGGCGGCTTCCGGCGTGGTGAAGTCTTCCGGCATGCGGAAGCTTCGCGCGAGCTTCGGCGGTCGCACATAGGCATTCACCAGCACTGCCTCCGGAGCGACGACGCGCAGCCGCGCAACATCCGCCGGCACGCTGAAGAATGCTTCCCAGGGATCGGTCACGCTCTCGCCCTCGGCCTCGGGCCACGGTGCGTCGTAAAGGGACGGCTGGAACTGCGGCGCCAATGCCAGCTTTTTCAGCACCGACCCATCGCTGCCAAGGAATTCGAGTGCGATCGAAGAAGCCGACGCTGGTTTTCCGCCGCTGCCATTGCGGCGAAACACCAGCCGCAGCGGCGTGGAGCTGTCGGCCTCGTGACTGAGAGAAAAATTCAGCGCTTGATCGCCGTCCGCCACCCAGGACCGCAGGTACCGGACCACAGGCGTGATGTCCTTGTGCAGTCCATCCTGGAGCAGGACAACGCGCACCTTGGCGGCACGGCTGGCGCCGATTTCCAGCCAGCCGCCATCGAAGCGTTTCTCATGCTGGAAGCGCCCGGTTTCCCAGGCGTGGCGGGATT
>DATBUE010000451.1:0-2902 GCA_036516375.1 Noviherbaspirillum sp.
TCTTGTAGACCTCAATCACCGGGCCGGAGGCGGCGGCGCCGAGGTGGATGGCGAACATGCCGGCTGCCAGGCCGAAGCGGAATGCGCGGGTGCTCATGACTTCCCTTTCTTCATGGTTGGAATGCGCCGGAACGCTCTCCGGCCTTGCGAATGCGCGAACCGAACTTCCCGGTTTCGCTCCCTCTGATCTTCCTGGCGGCAATTGGTGCCCGAAAAGCACGGCACACAAAGACGACCCGTCGGCGGGAATTGCGGTGAGGACGAGGAGCGGACGCGCAAGGAAGGCGCACCGGAGGGAATGACGCGGGACACGGGACGGATGGAAGCGGCCATGTCTGCAAGGCTAGACCTTCCCACGGGGGGAAGGTCAATCGAAACATCGGAACCGGGGCGGACGCAACGCGCGGCCGCCCCTGCTCGGATTACTGCACCTGCTGGATACCGGCCAGCAGCCAGCCGCCGTTGCCGGAAACCGACTTGCTCAGGTTCCAGACTTCGGTGAACGGCTGGGCCGCGCTCTGCTCGTCTTCCTTGATCAAGCCCGTGAAGCGCACGCTGACGAGATAGTCGTTGCCCACCGTTTCCAGACCGAGCACATCGGCGTCGAGCTGCACGACGTCGGTATGGTTGGCGGCGCCGCCGCGCTCCTGCAATTGCATGCGCAGCTCGGCAAACATTTCCGGCGTCGTGAACTCACGGATATCGTTCACATTGGCCGCATCCCAGGCTGCCTGCAGGCGGATGAAGTAGGTCTTGGCATTGCGCACGAAGCCCGGCACGTCGAAGTCGGCCGGCAGGGTCGCGCTCATTGCTTCCGCAGCAGTGCCGGCAGCGGCGTTGTCCGCCTGGAAGGCAGCCGGTGCGGCCGGCGGGTTGAGCGGCTCGATGCGTGAACCGATTTCCGGGACGCCCGCACCATTGCCCGTTGCGTAAGCCGGCTGCAGGCCGTTACGCGCGGCCGGCGCGTTCTTGCGGGTGAGCATGCGATAGATGAAGAAAGCCGCGGCTGCAAACAGCGCGACCATCAGCATCGTGCTGATCATGCTGGCCAGTGCGCCGCCGATGCCAAGATGCGACAACAGTGCGCCCAAGCCCAGGCCGAGCAGCGCGCCGCCGAGCAAGCCTTTCCACATGCTGGGCTTGGCTGCATTGGCCGCGGCGGCACCATTCGTGGCATTGGCCGGCTGCGCCTGACGCGACTGGCTCGGCGCGGCTTGCTGGGCCGGTGCGGACTGGCGCGCCATGCTGGACTGCTTGCCGAACGAGCCGCCGCCGCCCATGCGGCGTGCGTCGGCGTCGCTGACCACCAGCGATAGCGAACCCACGGCGATCATCAACGTGAGTAAATACTTTTTCATGTGTCCTCTCCTTGTGGAATGCGCCGCCGTACCCGACCCGGGCGCGCGAGACGCAGCCCGCGGATATTAGACGCATTTCGTCATCAAGAAAAGCGAAGAAGGAATGATGAATTCTTCGCCAATTACGAAATGTCAGGGTGACAAGACGTGCTCAGTACTTGCCCGGGCGCAGCACTTTGACGTCGGCAAAGTAGAGCGTGACGCTGTAGTTGCTGGCATAGCTGGTCAGAACGTGGCGTGCGATCTGGTCGGCGACCGCTTCCTCGCAGATGATCTCCATGTGGATCGTACGGTCGGCTTCGATCATGCCTTCGCGCTCGCCGTGGGTGCCGCCGCCCCGTACATCGAACACGGTGTAGCCGTGCGCACCGAAGCGCTTGGCGTCCTGCACCAGGCGCTTTTCCAGCGCGGCTTCGGCAATGATGACCAGTAACTGGCGCGGATATTTCTCGAGTGTCATGGCAATTCAGGAAAGCGCTTCGGCCAGCCGGATGTAAAGCGGGATGCCGAACACGAGGTTGAACGGGAAGGTGATGCCGAGCGAAATCGTGATCGACAACCCGGCATTGGCTTGCGGCACGGCGATACGCATGGCTGTCGGCGCCGCGATGTAGCTGCAGCTCGCGGCCAGCGTGGCGAGGATTGCAACACCGCCGACCGACAGGCCGAGCAGTGCGCCCACTGCCGCGCCCAGCAGGGAAAGCAAGGGCGGCAGTCCCAGGCCAACCGCCAGCGCAGCAAAGCCGAAGCGGCGCAATTCGGCTAGGCGGCCGCCAGCGACCAGGCCGAGTTCGAGCAGGAACAGCGCCAGCACGCCCTTGAACGGATCGATGAACAGGGGCTTGATCGGCCCCGTGCCGGCCACACCGGCAATCGCACCGATCACCAGGCCGCCCACCAGCAGCAGCACGCTTTTCCCGATCAGCACATCGTGCAGCAACGTGCCCCATTGCGCCGGTCCGCGGGTTGTGCCGCTTTCGTCACGTACGAAGAGGCGCGCGAGGATCACGCCCGCTACCAGGCCCGGCATTTCCATCAGCGCCGCCCACAGCGCCGCATGGGCTTCGTGCGGGATGCCGCGTTCGGCCAAAGCGGCGGTGGCCACGGCAAAGGTGACGATGCTGACAGAGCCGTAGTGCGCACCGATGGCTGCACTATCCGCAGGCGTCAGCCGCAGCAGGCGCAACAGCGGATACACCAGCAGCGGGATCGTGAAGCTCAGCAACATCGTGGCCGCAACCTGAGGCAGAAGATCGAGCAAGGGCTGCTTCGACAATTCGATGCCGCCCTTCAGGCCGATGGCCAGCAGCAGGTAAATGGAGAGGGTCTCGTACAGGGCTTCGGGCAGACGCAGATCGGATTTGACCAAGCGGGCGAATACGCCGAGCAGGAAGAAGAAGACAACGACGTCGATCATGGTGGGGAGAAACGCGGAAGGAGCGCTGATTATCCTATAGCAAGCGCGGGGGCAGAACTTGGGGGATGCGTCTGTGTCGAATGGATAACTGTTGCTTCGCCTCATCCGTTCCCAAACCTTACGCCCC
>DATBUE010000452.1:0-3301 GCA_036516375.1 Noviherbaspirillum sp.
GAACAGGATCAGCGGATGCAGGTTGCCGTCACCGGCGTGGAAGACGTTCGCGCAGCGCAGGCCGTAGGTCTGTTCCATGCCGGCGATACGGATCAACACTTCGGCCAGCCGCTTGCGCGGGATCGTGCCATCCATGCAGTAGTAGTCGGGCGAAATGCGGCCGGCGGCCGGAAAGGCATTCTTGCGGCCGGACCAGAATTTCATGCGCTCGGCTTCGTCGCGCGACACCGCAATCGCGGTCGCACCGGATTGCTCCAGCACTTGCGACATGCGCGCGATCTCGTCCTCGACTTCTTCCGGCACGCCGTCGGATTCGCACAAGAGGATCGCTTCGGCTTCGGTGTCGTAGCCGGCCTTCACGAAGGGTTCGACCATGCGCGAGGAGGTCTTGTCCATCATCTCCAGCCCGGCGGGAATGATGCCCGCGGCGATCACGTTCGCCACCGCATCGCCGCCCTTCACCACGTCGTCGAAGGAGGCCATGATCACGCGCGCCTGCTGCGGCTTGGGCACCAGCTTGACCGTGACTTCGGTAACCACGCCGAGCATGCCTTCGGAACCGATGAACACAGCCAGCAGATCGAGCCCGGGTGCATCCAGCGCCTCGCTGCCCAGCTCCACCACTTCGCCTTCGATCGTGACCATGCGCACGCGCAGCACGTTGTGGATGGTGAGGCCGTACTTCAGGCAATGCACGCCGCCGGAGTTTTCCGCCACGTTGCCGCCGATGGTGCAGGCGATCTGCGACGACGGGTCCGGCGCGTAGTACAAGCCGTGCGCGCCGGCCGCATCCGAGATCGCGAGGTTGCGCACGCCGGGCTGGACCACGGCCGTGCGCGCATAGGGGTCGAGCTTGAGGATGCGCGTGAGCTTGGCAGTGGACAGCACCACGCCGTCGGCAATCGGCATCGCGCCGCCGGACAGGCCGGTGCCGGCGCCGCGCGGCACGATCGGCACCTGCAGTTCGCGGCAGACATTCAGCGCCGCGATCACCTGTGCCTCGTTCTGCGGCAGCGCTACCACCATCGGCAACTGGCGATAGGCGGCAAGGCCATCGCATTCATAGGGACGCGTGTCTTCTTCGTTGAACAGCACGCACTGTTCAGGCAAGGCCTGACGCAAGGCGGCGACGACTTCGCGCTGACGCGCCGGGGTAAAGGCGGCAGCGGGCGTGTTCGGAGCGTTCATGGAAATCCCGGGGAAAAGCCGACAAAAAGGCGAGCGTGGGCCAATCCCGAGTGTAGCCAAAAGGGCCTTGCGAAGGGTGCAAGTTGGCTGGTGCACGTACTGAAAAGCTTTGACCGCGCCGATGAATTTTTTTCACGCGCGGATCACAGCGCGCCATGCCAGCAGCGCCCGGTGAAGCGGTTCAGCCCTCGTCCTTCTGCGCGAAGACTGCCATCAACCAGGCAATGAACGCCGCCACTTCCGGACGTTCGTGCGCTTGCGGTTCGTAGACGAGGTAATAGGCATGCGGCGGCGCCTTGACCTGCACTTGCGGGAACAGGTGCACCAGTTGGCCGGTGCGCAACAGATCCTGCACGAAATGCTCGCGCGTCAGGCCCACCCCGTAACCATGGCGCACGGTTTCCAGCAGCAAGCCGAGATCATCGACGCGTAAACCGGTAGAGGGTTCCGCCCAATCCAGGCCGGCGGCTTCGAACCAGGTCTGCCAGGGCTCCAGCGCCGAGCGCAGCAAGGTCGCCTTCTTCAGATCGGCAGGGGTGTCCAATGCACCGATGCGCGCGAGGTAGGCCGGGCTGGCGACAGCAAACGCCGGCTCCTCGAACAGTTTGCGCGTGTGCAAGTCAGGGTAGTTGCCGGCACCGAAGCGTACCTCGACATCCGACTCGGCCAGCGCCAGGTCGTACAGCGGCACCGACAGGAAAATCTCGACCACGACCTCGGGATGGCGCGCGGTGAATTCCGCCAGGCGCGGCACCAGCAGGCAACGCGCGAAAGTCGGCGGCACGGTCACCTTGATGCGCGGCTGCGCGGGTGCGCTGCGGTGCGGCAGCGGAAAGTCGGTGAGCGTGCGCAAGGCGCTACGCACCACGTCCAGATAGCGCCGCCCGAACTCCGACAGGCCGAGCGTGCGTCCGTCGCGCAGGAACAGGCGCTCGCCGACGAAATCTTCCAGCAGCCGGATGCGATGCGACAGCGCCGACGGAGTGATGCATAGCTCCTCGGCGGCCAGAGCAAAGGAACCGAGGCGTGCTGCCGCTTCGAAGGCAGACAGGGCATGAACCGGGGGAAGACGGGTGGCCATGGAAGATCCGGATGCAGGCGGCGCGCCAGGAAGTTGTAGGAAATGTTGCTTGCTGCACCAAGAACGTCGGCACGGCCGAGGCGCTATCGACAGAATGGGCGCGCGCCGCTTTTCTTCTGCCACTCCGGTCTCGAGGCCGCGCATTGCGCGTGTTCCGCTGCGCATGCAACGACAGTGATTTTACGGCCTTCCATACATGCGGAACTTGAGGCCATGGTTTGTCATCGGATCGTCGCGCACCGCGCGGCGCATTCGGGCTCTCGAAGATGGCGCCGCAGTAGCACGACCCGAGCCGCTACATCCGGCGCCCCCCAATGCCTTTGCCGTATGCTCGCGTTTTCGCGAAACGAAACACCTGCGCCACCATTCCACGGACAACACAATGGGAAACCGACTTTCGAAAATCGTCACCCGCACCGGCGACGACGGCAGCACCGGTCTTGGCGACGGCACACGTGTACCCAAGCACGCCTTGCGCGTACAGGCCATGGGAGACGTGGACGAGTTGAATTCGCAGCTCGGCCTGCTGCTGTGCGAAGCAATTCCTCCTGTCTTGCAGGAAGAATTGCTTGTCATCCAGCACGACCTGTTCGACCTCGGCGGCGAGCTCTGCATACCCGGTTACGCACTGGTGGGTGAGGCCCAGGTGGCGCGACTCGACGGCTTGCTGGAAAAATACAATGCCGACCTGCCGCCGCTGAAGGAATTCATCCTGCCCGGCGGTTCGCGCGCGGCGGCGTTGGCCCATGTATGCCGCACCGTGTGCCGACGTGCCGAACGCAGCGTGGTCGCGCTGGCTGCGCAGGAGCAGGTGCACGCCGCACCTTGCCACTACCTGAACCGGCTCTCCGACCTGCTGTTCGTGCTCGCGCGCGTGCTCAACCGCCATGCCGGCGGCAACGACGTGCTGTGGGAGAAAGACAGGAAGCGCGACGCCTAGAGCGGATTCGCCCTGACCGGCTCAGTCGAGGCCGAGGCGGATTGCCTGCGGGACAAGGCGCGGCGACGCGACATGGCGGGTGCCATGGCAAG
>DATBUE010000453.1:0-4460 GCA_036516375.1 Noviherbaspirillum sp.
CGAGCGCGATACGCGCAGCCCCGCGCACAAATGGCTGCGTGCGCATCTGAGCGGGATGACGAAGGAGAACTTCGCGCGGCCGGCAGCGAAGGCTTGACCGGCCCGGCTCACGTCTCCGCGGCGCGGCCTGCGCCAGTGTGACAAACGCATCCGGTGCGCTTGTCACTGGCAGTACTTCCCTTATTTTTCGCCTCTGGCCCTGCCTTCCTGCTTCGCAGCGAACGGGAACGCCGTGCCTGCCTTGCCAGGCTTTGGCGGTATGCGCAGCGACAGCAGCATCGTCACGACCAGCGTGGTCACCGTGAAGCCCAGCGACCACACGACCGGAATCTTGTAGATATCGATCAGCAGCATCTTGGCGCCGATGAAGCACAGCACAATCGCCAGTCCGTACGAAAGCAGATGGAAGCGCTCGTGCATGCTTGCTAGCAGGAAGTACATCGCGCGCAAGCCCAGGATCGCGAACACATTGGACGTGAGCACGATGAACGGATCGGTGGTGATGGCAAAGATGGCCGGGATGGAATCAACGGCAAACACCACGTCCACGATGCCGATCAGCAAAATCACCACCAGCAAGGGCGTAGCCATTTTCACGCCATTGTTCACGGTGAAGAATTTCTCACCGTCGTAATTGGGCGCGAGCTTCATGTGGCGCTCGATCCAGCGCAGCGCGGGGTTGTTCCCCAGGTCCGGTTCCTGGCCGGCGGCCCACCACATCTTGATCCCGGTGAACACCAGGAAGGCGCCGAACACGTACATCACCCAGTGGAACTGCGTGATCAGCCAGGCACCGATCAGGATCATGAGGGCACGCAACACCAGAGCGCCGAGGATGCCGATCATCAGCACCCGCTTCTGGAACGCGGACGGCACCGCGAAGTAGGTGAAGATCATCAGGAAGACAAAGATGTTGTCGACCGCCAGCGCCTTCTCCACCAGATAGCCGGTGACGAATTCCAGCGCCTTGTCGTTGGCCAGTTCGCGCAGCGCGGGGTCGGGCCCGGTGCCGCCCAGGTACCACCACAGCCAGCCGACGAACACGAACGAAACCGCTACCCAGATCAGCGACCAGATAGAGGCTTCTCGTATGCCGACGGTATGGGAACCTTGGCGACTGAGCGCCAGAAAATCGATCGCGAGCGCGATCAGGACGAACACGATGAACAGTGTCCACAGCAGGGGCGTACCTATGGAAATCATGGCGACGAGTCTCTCCACCCAAACCGGCAACGCCTGGGCAACAAGAAAGTTGGGATCCTCGCCAGTCTTGCTGCCCGGATGATGCACGCATCCGAGTCACGGCACCGAACATCGATGGCTGCCACCCCATCCATGTCGTAATGACGGCACCGAAACACGACGCGCTCGGGCGTTCGTGTCAGCTACTCCCCTTGAAAGGAACGGCGATTGGAACAGATGCAATCCGTTACCGTCAATCCTTCAAATGGGAAGCCTTGGCACGGTTTTTACGCACTTGTTCGTTGCCCACTCCTGAAAACAGTGAGCGTCGGCGCAGGCAGAAGTTCGCATTGCCGGCGCCGCAAAGCTCAGCTTTCCATCAGTTTCTGCAACTGTTCCAGTCCCACCGGCTTGACGCAATGCAGGTCGAAGCCGGCCCCGAAGGCGCGTTCCTTGTCCTGGTCCTGTCCCCAACCGGTCAGCGCCACCAGCTTCATGTGCGTCGGGCCTTCCTCGCTGCGGATGCGGCGCGCCGCTTCGTAGCCGTCGATGCCGGGCAGGCCGATATCGAGCAGCACCACATCCGGCCGCAAGCGCAGTGCGGCCGAGACCGCGCCCAGGCCGTCGTGCTCGACTTCGACTTCGTGGCCCATCAGGCGCAGCAGTTCGGCCACGGTATTGGCGCCGTCGATGTTGTCGTCGACCACCAGCACGCGCCGCGGCGGGGCCGGTTCGTGTTGCGGAGCGGGCTCGGCTGGCACCGGTTCTGCGGTGGGCGTGCCGCCGCGCGGCAGGTGCACCGTGAATTCGCTGCCCTGGCCCGGACCGGCACTGTAGGCAGCGACGCGGCCGCCGTGCAGGCGCACCAGACCATCGACCAGCGACAGCCCGATGCCAAGTCCGCCATCGCTGCGCTCCAGCGGATGGCTACCCTGGCGGAAGATGTGGAACAGGTTCTGGATCAGCTCGGGCTCGATGCCGATGCCGTTGTCTCGCACGCTCACGATGAACTCCTCGTCCGTGGCGTCCAGCCCCACGTCGATCTGGCCGCCGTCGTTGGTGTACTTGGCGGCATTGCCGATCAGGTTTGCAAACACCTGGGCCAGGCGCACCGGATCGGCGTGGATGCGCGTGCTGCCGCCGGGCAGGGCGATCGAGAGCTTGTGGCGCGCCGCCTCGATCTGCGGGCGCACGGCCTCGACCGCATTGGTGATGATGGTGACCAGGTCGGCATCTTCCTTGCGCAGCGCGATCTTGCCGGTGCCGATGCGCGACACGTCCAGCAGGTCGTCGACCAGGTGGCGCAACTGATGGACCTGGCGCTCCATCACCGCGGCCGAATTCTCCACGCGCCGTCGGTCGTCCGGGGCCAGGCGCAGGATGCTCAGGCTGGTGGCAATCGCCGCCAGCGGATTGCGCAACTCGTGCGCCAGCGTGGCCAGGAAGATGTCCTTGCCGTAGTCCGACTGCTGCAGGGCGCGGTACAGACGCGCATTCTCGATGGCGATGCCGGTGCGCCGCCCGAGATCGGCGGCCAGCTCCAGGTCGGCCTGCGTGAACCGGCGGCCGCTCTCGCTGCAGGCGAAGGTCATGGCTCCCAGCGCTTGCCCGTGGGCGGCGAGCGGAACGCAGATGAACGAGCACAAACCTATCTGCTGCAGCAGCGCGCGGTAATCCGGGTCGGAGATGGTCTGGTCGAGCAGGGCATCGTTGACCTCGGGCACCAGTTGCGGCTGCATGCTGCGGATCACGCTCCACAGGCCCAGCGGCTGCTGCGGGTCGGGCGGAAAGCGCCGCTGGATTTCCCGCGCGGCCTGCACCCGTTCGGGGTCGACGTGCGCCACCGTCACGCGCTCGAGCTGGCCGCTTTCGCCGAGCACATCGATGGCGCACCAGTCGGCAAATTCCGGCACCGACAGGTAGGCCAGGCGGTCGAGCGTGCTCTGCAGGTCGACCAGGCCCGATAGCTCCACACTGGCACGCGCGAGAAAGTGCAGATCCTGTTCGGTGCGCTTTCTGCGCGTGATGTCCACGCTCACGCCGGAGACGCGCTGCGGCTTGCCGTTCTCGTCGTCGTGCACGGTGCCGCGTGCTTCGATCCAGCGAACGCTGCCGTCCGGGCGCAGGATGCGGTATTCGACGCGATGGTTGCGCCCTTCGCTGCGCACGCGCGCGATTGCCGCCTGCACCGCCGGCCGGTCTTCCGGATGCACGCATTCGAGATAGGTATTCATCGAGGGCAGGCGCAGCGGTCCGTCGTTTGCGGGCAGGCCGTGCAGCATGGCCGCACCGTGCAGCAGCAGGACTTCGTCGCTCGCCAGATCCCATTCCCAGGCACCCATGCCGCCGGCTTCCAATGCCAAGCGTAGCCGCGCGGCGCTTACCTGCTGCAACTGCTCGGCCTGGCGTTTCTCCAGCGTTACGTCGCGTCCGGTGGCGTAGATGCGGTCTTCCTCCGCTGCCGCGCTCCATGCGAACACGCGCTCGCTGCCATCCTTGTGACGCAGGCGCGCCTCGAAGCGCGCCGGGAGCGCACGTGCGGCTGCGGCGATCCCCTGCGCGCAAGCCGCGGCGTCGTCCGGATGCACGAAGCGGCTGAATGGCTGGCCGAGCAGCTCGTCTTCGCTATAACCGAGCACGCCCGCCCAAGCCGGATTGGCCGCATGCAATACGCCGTCCGGGGCGATGACCAGCAGCAAGTCCGGCGTGTTGCGCCATAGGCGGTCGCGCTCGCGGGTGCGCTGGGCGACCAGGCTCTCCAGCGTGTCGTTGAGCCGGCGCAGCTTCTCGTCGGCACGTTTTTGCTCGGTGCGGTCGCGCAGGACCTTGACGAAGCCGGTCACCGCGCCATTGCTGATCAAGGGCGTCAGCTGGCCGCTGGCCCAGAAGGTTTCGCCGTTGCGGCGCATATGCCAGCGCTCGTCGGCGGCGTATCCCTGACGCAGCGCAGTCGTGCGCTCGGCTTGCGGCGCGCCGGCGGCACGGTCTTCCTCGGTGAAGATGCAATCCGCGCTCGCGCCCAGCATTTCCTCTTCGCTCCAGCCCAGTAGGGCTTGGGCGCCAGCATTCCAGGTGGTCACGAAACCGTCCCTGTCTGTGGCGAGGATGGCGAAGTCGCGTGCACTGTCGAGGACCTGACGGTAGTGGAGGGCGAGCGGATCGGAGGGGGCAGCGTGGCCGGGCATGGCTTTTCGCATCGTTCTTGTTTCAGTTGGACGGCAGGCGGCGGGTTTGGTGCCGTGCGAGCGCTTCATCTGCAGCGGGGTGCCGAAGCGCTC
>DATBUE010000454.1:0-5295 GCA_036516375.1 Noviherbaspirillum sp.
AAGGCTGATGGCCTGACCGGTGTGGCATTCACCAATGATCTTGTCCGCGCGGTGCAAGGCAAGGAGATCATCATAACGATGCTGCAGGACGGGGCTGTGGTGCGGGAGGTGCTTTCTCAAGCCTTATCTGCCTTGGCGCCCGATGCATTGGTGATCGACATGAGTTCGACTGCGCAGCATGAAGCGCATGCGCTCTCTGAGATGCTGGCGCAAAAGCAGGTTCGCTTCATGGACGCGCCAGTGTCGGGCGGCGTGGCAGGTGCAGAGGGCGGGACGCTGGCGATCATGGCAGGAGGAAGTGCACCGGATTATCAGCGGGCGCTGCCGGTGTTGTGCGCCATGGGGCGTCCGACTCTGGTCGGGCCGGTCGGTAGCGGCCAGCTTGCCAAGCTTTGCAATCAATTGATCGTGGGTGCCACGCTCGACATCGTGGCCGAAGCCTTGCTGCTGGCCCAGGCCGGTGGAGCGGATCCTGCCGCAGTCAGAGATGCAATTCGGGGAGGGTTCGCTGAGAGCAGGATTCTCGAGGTACACGGTGCACGCATGTTGGAGCGCAACTTCATTCCAGGCGGGCAAGTGAAGTCCCAAGCCAAGGACATGGACAACGTGCTGGCAGCGGCCAACGCTGCCGGCTTGCATTTGCCTGTCGCTTCCCTGGTCGCGCAGCATTTCCGCAGCCTGCTCGCGCATGTCCCGCATGCTGATCATGCGGCCGCGCTCTTGGCGCTGGAGGCGGCAAATAGCGGGCATCGGTTGGGGACGGGTAATGACCGTCTGCCTTGAACCGTTGCGAGCATGCCATCGACGTCGGTGAGGGCCGCCGGTAGAATCGCGCCAGTTTTTATTCGGGGAGACGAGGTCTCCCATCTTCGCGCTCTTCCTTTCGTTTTCGCTCAATGAACCGCTTGCTTGTCGCTGCACTGCTTTTGCTGCTATCCGGATGCGCGACAAAGACGGTTCAGGCTCCACCGTCGGTCGTTGACGCTGGCACATCCTTGTCCCATCCCTTCCCGTTTTCCCAAGCGCGTAGCGGCGAATTGCCGCCCGGTTGGCGACCGCTGGTCATTCTGCGTGACAGACAACCTACCGATTACCGGATCGTGCTCGACGGACAACTGCCGGTTTTGCACGCCCGCGCCGATCATGCGTCGTCGGCGTTGATGCATACCCTTCAGGTCGATCCGATGCAGACATCGTGGCTGAGCTGGCGCTGGAAGATCAAGGACGTCGGCGCGCTCGATGGCAGCACACCTGCCGAGCGCGGGTCACCAGTGCGTATCGTGCTCGGTTTCGACGGCGACAAGGACAGCTTGCCATTCGGCGAGCAGATCCTGTTCGAGACGGCCAAGCTGATTACCGGTCATGATTTCCCTTATGCCACGCTGATGTATGTCTGGGCCGAGGATCTTGCTCCGGGAACGGTCATCCACAGCCGCCACAGCAGCCGCATCCGCATGATGGTCGCCGAGAGCGGTATGCAGGGGGTGGGGAGCTGGCGCCGCTTTTCGCGCAATATCGTCGAGGATTTCGAGCGTGCCTTCGGTGAAAAGCCCAAGGCCCTGATCGGCCTGGGAGTGCTTACCGACGACGGGCCGAGCGAGGCGCCAACCGAGGCGTGGTATGGCGACGTGGAGTTGTCCGGGCACGAGCCCGCCGAGGCTGCTGCGGCCCGGCCCACTATCCAGCTAGGTATTTTTCGGTCAGCCGTACCCAATAGCTCGCCCCCAGCGGCAGCAGATCATCATTGAAGTCGTAGCTGGAGTTGTGCAGATTGCACGGCCCGAGACCATGGTCTGCGTCGCGGTGGGTGCCATCGCCGTTGCCGATGAAGACATAGCATCCCGGCTTTTCCTGCAGCATGAAGGCAAAATCCTCGGCGCCCATTGAGGGCTCGACTTGGGCGTCGACGTTTTCCGCTCCCACCAGTGCTTGCATCACTTCCACCGCAAGCGCTGTTTCCCGGGCGTGATTGAGCAGTGGCGGGTAGTTGCGGGCGAAGCGGAAGTCCACGCTGGCGTCGAAGCCTTGCGCGATGCCTTCGGCCAGCGCGCGCATGCGCTGCTCGACCATGTCCAACATGGCTTTGCTGAAGGTGCGCACGGTTCCCACCATCAGCGCTTCATCCGGAATGATGTTGGTAGCGCTGCCGGCATGGATTTGCGTAATCGAAAGGACCGCGGCTTCCAAGGGATTGCGGTTGCGCGAGACGATGGTTTGCCAGCCTTGCGCGATTTGCACGGCTACCATCAGCGGGTCGATGCCCTTGTGCGGTTGCGCCGCATGAGCGCCCTTGCCGCGGATGACGAGTTCGAACTCGTTGGACGACGCCATCATCGGCCCCGCTGTTACACCGAAGCTGCCGAAGCGCATGCCGGGCCAGTTGTGCATCCCGAACACGGCGTCCATCGGAAAGCGTGCGAACAATCCTTCCTCCATCATGCGTCGTGCCCCGCCGCCACCTTCCTCGGCCGGCTGGAAGATCAGGTGGACCGTGCCGTCGAAATTCCGGTGACGCGACAGGTGATGGGCCGCGCCCAGCAGCATCGCGACATGGCCATCGTGGCCGCAGGCGTGCATCTTGCCGGGATGGCGCGAAGCATGGGCGAAGGCATTCGTCTCAGTGACCGGCAGGGCGTCCATGTCGGCGCGCAAGCCGATGGCGCGCTTGCTGGTGCCGTTGCTGATAGTGCCCACAACCCCGGTTCCGCCCAAGCCGCGCACGACTGGAATGTCCCATTGCTCCAGATACTGCGCAACCACGTCCGCCGTGCGCACTTCTTCAAAGCACAGTTCCGGATGCGCATGGATGTCGCGCCGGATGTGTTTCAGTTCGCTCTCGAACTGCACGATGGGTTCGATCAGTTGCACGTCGTTCTCCAGATTTCGTTTTCGTCATCGCCGCCTGCTTGCAAAGGCCTGCGGTAAAACTGCAAAACCGTATTATGCCGATCACCCTCGTCCGCACCTTGCTTGGCATGAGAGCATGCGCCGCCTATTCTTTCCATACGGCAAGGAACTTTCTAGTCAGCAGCTTCGTCAATGTGCAGTGTCTCCCCGGAGACAAGCAGCCCTCGTTGAAGCGGGGCGATCGGCAACAAAGGTTGGTGCCATGTGTCGCATGGCAGCCGGCCACAGGCAGGAGCGGACATGAAGAAGTGGCGGGTATTGGCATATTGTGCAGCGCTGGCAGCAATTCCCGGTTGCGCGCAACTGGGGTACTACATGCAGGCGGCGCAGGGCCAGCTCGAACTGATGTCGGCGGCCAAGCCGATCAATGAGTGGCTGGATAGCCCCGAGGTCGAGCAGGATCTGAAGGGCAAGCTGGCCAAGGTGCAGGAAATACGCCGCTTCGCCGCGCGCGAACTCGGCCTGCCCGACAACGCCAGCTACACGACCTACGCTGACCTGAAGCGGCCCTACGTGATGTGGAACGTCGTGGCCACGCCCGAACTGTCGCTCAAGCCCAAGCGCTGGTGTTTCCCTATCGCTGGTTGCGTGAACTACCGTGGCTATTACAGCAAGGACGAAGCGCAGGCCTATGCCGCCACGCTGCGCGCGCAGGGCTACGATGTCGATGTCTCGGGCGTGCCGGCCTACTCGACGCTGGGCTGGTTCAAGGATCCGGTGCTGTCGACCTTCATCAAATATCCGGACGCGCAACTGGCGCGCCTGGTCTTTCACGAACTGGCGCATCAGCAGGTCTACGCGGCTGGCGATTCCCAGTTCAATGAGTCCTTCGCGGTCGCGGTCGAAGAAGTGGGCGTGGAACGCTGGCTGGCCCGCAACGGCGACGAGGCGTTACGCCAAGCGTATGCGACCTACCGTGCGCGTCGCCACGATTTCGTATCGCTGCTGCTCAAGCATCGGCGCGCGCTGGAGATCAATTACGAGAGCGTTGCTTCCAAGGAGGAAAAGCGGCGCCAGAAGGCTGCGATCTTCGCTGCCCTGCAGGAGGATTACCAGACGTTGAAAGCTTCCTGGGGCGGATATGCCGGTTACGACCGCTGGTTTGCGGAACCGCTGTCGAACGCCCACCTGTCGGCCATCGCCACTTACCACGATCTGGTCCCGGGCTTTCGTGCCTTGCTGGCCAAGGAAGGCGACCTGCCGAAGTTTTATTCGGCAGTGCGCCAGTTGTCCACGCTGGCCAAGGATGAGCGCCACCGACAACTCGCGGCACTGGGCGAGCAGCCAGCGCTGGCCTCGCGCGAGGAAGTGGCTCCCCATTGAGTTCTGATTCGACTTCTCCTACTGCGGCGCACAACGGATAAACTGCGCGAACGGTGCGCAAAGGCCTTGCAGGCCCCAGCGCGCGCCGATAGCATCTAGCGATAAAAACGAACCCTCGTTCGATTATTTGGCGAGCGGGTGTGGCCAGTCCAACGATAGAGAGAAGAGGCAGACATGGAGAAGCTGTGGTTGAAGTCGTATCCGGCCGGAGTTCCGACTGACGTCGATCTGACGCAGTACCACTCGTTGGTGCATCTGATGGAAGAGTCCTTCCGCAAGTTCGCCGACCGCAACGCCTTTGTCTGCATGGACAAGTTCATGAGCTACGGCGAGCTGGACCGGTTATCGATGCAACTGGCGGCGTGGCTGCAGGGACGCGGGCTGGCCAAAGGCGCGCGGGTGGCGATCATGATGCCCAACGTGCTGCAGTATCCGGTCGCCCTGGCGGCGGTGCTGCGCGCGGGCTACACGGTGGTCAACGTCAATCCGCTGTACACGCCGCGCGAGCTGGAGCACCAGCTCACCGATTCCGGCGCCGAAGCGATCATCATCCTGGAAAACTTTGCGCATACGCTCGAGCAGGTACTGCCGCGCACCCAGGTCAAGCATGTGGTGCTGGCCAACATGGGCGAGCTGCTGGGCGGCGTGAAGGGCATGATCGTCAACTTCGTCGTGCGTCGCGTGAAGAAGCTGGTGCCGGCTTATACGCTGCCGCAAGTCACGCGCTTCAAGCAAGCCCTGGCCGAAGGTTCGCGCATGGCGTTTCGCCCGGTCGCGCTGTCCCATGACGACGTCGCATTCCTGCAGTACACCGGTGGCACGACCGGCATTTCCAAGGGGGCGACTCTCCTGCACCGCAATGTGATTGCCAACGTGCTGCAGATCGACGAATGGGCACAGCCGGCGCTCAAGCGCGAGCCGAAGATCGAGGTGATGACCATCGTCTGCGCCTTGCCGCTGTATCACATCTTTGCGCTGACCGCGTGCGCGCTGAAGGGCATACGCTGGGGCGCGCTGAACGTGCTGATCCCCAACCCGCGCGATATCCCCGGCTTCGTGAAGGAA
>DATBUE010000455.1:0-1848 GCA_036516375.1 Noviherbaspirillum sp.
CGAGGACAATTGCGGCGTGCTGATCTACGTGAACCTGGCCGACCACAAGGTCGACATCGTGGCCGACCGCGGCATCGACCGCAAGATCGACGCCGCCACCTGGCAGGCCGTGTGCCGCACCATGACCGAGGGCTTCCGGCGCGGCGACTTCCACCAGGCCTCGCTGGCCGCGATCGAACAGGTCAATTCGCTGCTGCGCGAACACTTCCCGGCGAATGGCGAGCGGCCCAACGAACTGCCCGACAATCCGATCATGATCTGAGGGGACGGGCAGTACAATCATGGCTTTCTGAATCCGTGAAAGACCAGCCATGAAACTTGCCAACAAGACCGCCCTCGTAACCGGCGCCAGCCAGGGCATCGGCCTGGCCTGCGCCCAGCGCCTGGTGCAAGAAGGCGCGCGCGTGATGCTGGCCGACGTGCGCCCGGAAGGCGCGGCCGCGGCCGCGGCCCTGGGCGACGCCGCCCGCTTCTTTTGTGCCGACGTCAGCCAGAAGTCCGATGTCGACGCCCTGTTCGCCGCCACTATCGAGGCCTTCGGCCACATCGACATCCTGGTCAACAATGCCGGCGTCACCCATGCCGCCGACTTCCTCGACCTGCTTGAAGAAGACTTCGACCGCGTGCTGCGCATTAACCTGAAATCGATGTTCCTGTGCAGTCAGGCGGCGGCGCGCGACATGGTCAAGCGCAACAGCGGCTGCATCATCAACATGTCGAGCGTGAACGCGGAACTGGTGATCCCGAACCAGGTACCCTACGTGGTATCGAAAGGCGGCGTCAATCAGCTCACCCGCGTGGCGGCGATCAGTTTGGCGCAGCACGGCATCCGCGTGAACGCGATCGGCCCCGGCACCATCCTCACCGAGCTGGCCAAGCAGGCCGTGCTGGGCAGTCCGGAAGCGCGTCACACCATCCTCTCGCGCACCCCGCTGGGCCGTTGCGGCGAGCCCGAGGAAGTGGCCGCGATCGCCGCTTTCCTGGCCAGCGACGATGCGTCCTACATCACCGGCCAGACCCTGTACGCCGACGGCGGACGCATGCCGCTGAACTATACGGTGCCGGTACGCGACTGATCCTTTTGTGGAAACAGGCAGTGCAACCCAACAATATTCACACTGCGCATGTCAGGTATCTGTATTTGCAATTAGACATATATATCGCAACGCAGCATAATGCACCTGTCTCCACTATTCTCCTCCAAGAAAATAGTTTTAAGCCCGCGCAAACAGCGGGCTTTTTTTTGCCCATATCGTTCGTTTTCCTCAAACAACTGGTTCCCGTAGCACGGACAACCCAGCATACGTGCCCGACCATTCCTCTAGCGGACCGTTCAGTTCATCGCGTCGTTGCTTGCGCTGTGTCATGCCTGCGTCACAAACCCTGCCTATACTGAATTCATCTGCAGTACACGCAACCGATATGCGTGATTGCAGACAGGTGTGGAGCGCAATGCGCCCCACACCCACCGGACAACGTCTCTTGGCCCGATCTTGGGTTTGCCCGCCACTTCTCTCCTGGCGGGCATTTTTTTATGTGCATTCGCAGTGCAAGCCCAGCCCGGGGCTTGCACACCGCGAGCATTTGACTATGATGAAGTTCGCACGCCGTGACCGTGCGCTCCAGAGCGCCCCGGCCAGGCCATGCCATGCCAACCACAAAAGGGAGTCGGACCGATGAATTTTCACCATCCTGAAAAGCACACCCCGCAGCCTTCCCCCAGCCGCCGTTGCCATGACGGTGTCGACAACCTGGTTCTCCGCGAGCTCAACCCGCTAGTGGTGATCGACCACCTCGACGACGAGCAGGCGCCCCTGACTCTCCTGACCTTCGGCAGCGTGCGCGAAA
>DATBUE010000456.1:0-1895 GCA_036516375.1 Noviherbaspirillum sp.
TCGACTGAATAGGTGGCGACCACGCTGCCCAGGTATTGCTGGCCGAGGAAGAGAGGGACGTGGTAGTCCATCAGTATTGGGCGCTGCATGCCGGGCGGGGGCGCCGGCTGGCTGTATTGCGGCATGCGCGTGGTTTGCGCCTGCTCGGAAGTCAGGCGTGATGGCGTCGACAATTCCTGCAGCGATTGGATCGCGCCGTCGCTGGCCGTGAGCTTCTTGCCATCCGGACCGAACCAGACGATGCGCACCAATTCGCGGTTGTTGCGGGTGATAAGCGTCATGCGCTCGCGCAGGCGCTGGCCGGACAGGTAGCCGGCCGCGATTTCGTTGGCCATCAGGCGCAGGTTGTCCTCGTTGCGTTCGAGCTGGAAGCGTATCGTCTGCTCGACCCACAATGTATCGGCGATCAATTGCTCCTGGCGCTCGTTGGCTTCCATCTGCTGTGCCTGGCGCGGCAGCCACAGCAGCGTGGCGAGAAACAGCAGCACCAGCAGCATCGGCACCAGCCATTGCCAGGCACGGCGGCGCGCCAGCGGAAAGAGGGAGGAACGGGAAGTCATGCGCAACGGGGAGAAGTGGCGCGTTAGTGTAGCCGAGCGCCTGCGCGCATCGCATGCATTCTTCGGCGCCACGATGCTTGTGGTTATCCACAGTTGAAGCGGGCTGCTGTGCTGCCGACAATGCCAGACGTCATCCCAGTCGCTGACTTCCCGCTCACCCAAGCCGCCTCTTCATGAAATTTTCCGTCTTCCCGCTCGCCCTTGCCGCCTTGTTGTGCGTGACCGGGGTGCGTGCGCAGGAGCCGATCACGATCAAGTTCAGCCATGTGGTCGCTCCCGACACGCCCAAGGGCAAGGCGGCCGAGCGCTTCCGCGAATTGGCCGAAAAGGCAACCCGCGGGCGCGTACGGGTCCTGGTCTACCCGAGCAGCCAGTTGTACAAGGACCGCGAGGAACTGGAGGCGCTGCAACTCGGCGCCGTGCAGATGCTGGCGCCTTCGCTGGCCAAGTTCAGCCCGCTGGGAGTGCGGGAATTCGAAGTCTTCGATCTGCCCTATATCTTCCCCGACAAGAAATCGCTTTACCGCGTGACCGAAGGCGCGATCGGAGAAGGCTTGCTGCATCGCCTGCAGGCCAAGGGCATCAAGGGATTGGCGTACTGGGACAACGGTTTCAAAGTGATGTCGGCGAACCGGCCTTTGCGCCAGCCGGCCGATTTCCGCGGGCTGAAAATGCGCATCCAGGGTTCGCGCGTGCTCGACGCTCAGATGCGCGCGCTCGGAGCGAGCCCGCTCTCGCTGCCCTTCGGCGAAGTGGTGTCGGCATTGCGCAGCGGAGTGGTCGATGGCACCGAGAACCCGCCATCGAATTTCTACACGCAGAACATGCAGGAACTGCAAGGCCATCTGACGGTCTCGAACCACGGTTACCTGGGATATGCAGTGATCGTCAACAAGAAATTCTGGGACGGCTTGCCCTCCGACATCCGTGACGCGCTGGAGCAGGCCATGGGCGAAGCCACTGCCTACGCCAATGCGATTGCGCAACAGGAAAACGACCGGGCCCTGGAAGCCGTGCGCCGCTCCGGCAAGACAGTTGTGCATGTGCTGAGCGAGCAGGAAAAGCAGCAATGGCGCGACGCGCTGGGGCCGGTGCATCGCGAGATGGAAGCACGCATCGGCAAGAAGTTGCTGGAGGCGGTGCGGCGCGAGATCGCCCGGCCATAGTTGCCGAATTGAATTTGCGGTTCGAAAAAACCGAAAGCCGGAATCGGGTTTCCGGAATTGCATGATCGCCTGCAAAGGCGAATAATCCGCCGGCCGGCTGCCCTGAGGTGGCCGTTCTGTTTGCGCGCCGGGTTTGCACCCTGCGTGCCCACTTTTGTTCAATCAACCA
>DATBUE010000457.1:0-2245 GCA_036516375.1 Noviherbaspirillum sp.
TTCCGCCGCAATGCGCAGTTCCGGCTCCCAGCCTGCCGATAGCCGCCGCGCCGCGCGCTCGATCGCGCCCGATTCGGCCAGCAGAGCCTTGGCGCGTCGATACAGAAACTGGCCCGTCGGCGTCAGCACGGCCTTGCGTCCCTGGATCTCGAACACTTTCAGCTCCAGCAAGGCTTCGATTTTCTGTACAGCATAAGTCACGGCCGATTGGCTCTTGTGCAAGGCAACGGCTGCCTGCGCGTACCCCCCTTGCTCGACCACGGCAACGAGGGTGCGCCACTGCTCCAGGGTGATGTATTGGGTGTCCATTAATCTGATGAATAGATAAATAAGCGCGGATCATTCTACTTTTTTATCTATAGGATGAATATTTAAATACAGGGACCGTAACCCTTATTGGAGAAAACAATGAAAACCCTCTTGCACATCAATTCCTCCCTGTTTTCCGCCGCCGGCCAATCCAGCCAGTTGGCGCAGCAATTCGTCGCCGGCTGGCAGGCGGCCCATCCGGGCGCGAACGTCTTGCACCGCGACTTGGCCGCCGACCCGGTTCCGCATTTGGACGCAGAGCGCTTCACCGCCCTGATCACGCCAGCCGAGCAACGCACACCGGCCCAGCAGGACGTGGTGGCCTATGCCGACGCATTGCTGGAGGAAGTGCGCCGCGCCGACGTGATCGTGCTCGGCCTGCCGATGTACAACTTCGGGGTGCCCTCGACGCTGAAAGCCTATCTCGATCACCTGGCGCGCGCCGGCGTGACCTTCCGTTATACGGAGCAAGGAGCAGTCGGTTTGGTGACCGGGAAAAAGGTCTATGTATTTGCCACCCGCGGCGGCGCTTATGCGGGCACTGCGGCCGATACCGAAACCGCATTCCTGCGCATGTTCCTCGGTTTCATCGGTCTTACCGACGTGGAGTTTGTGTATGCGGAGCGCCTGAATATGGGCGAAGATAACAAGCAGTCGGCTCTCCTGGCTGCGCAACGCGAGATCGCCCAGTTGATCGCGCCGCTGCGCGCCGTTGCCTGAAACATGTCGAAAGGAGCCACCATGTCTACCGCAGTGACCACTTCCCGCACGCTGCAACGCGTGCTTCCCAGTGTCGCAACCTCAGACGGCGCCGGCGTGAAGTTGCGCCGCAGCCTCGGCCAGAATCAGGCCGCAAGGCTGGATCCCTTCCTGATGCTGGACGAATTCGGCACCGACAATCCCGGCGACTACATTGCCGGTTTTCCGCCGCATCCGCATCGCGGCTTCGAAACCGTGACCTACATGCTCGATGGTCACATGCGCCACGAAGACCATCTGGGCAACGTCGGCGAACTCACCAGCGGCGGTGTGCAATGGATGACGGCCGGGCGCGGCATTATCCATTCCGAGATGCCGATGCAGAAGGAAGGGCGCATGCGCGGCTTCCAGTTATGGATCAACCTGCCGGCGGCGGAGAAGATGAAGCCGGCCGGCTACCGCGATATTCCGGCCTCCGAGATTCCCGTCGTGCAGGTGGCCGAAGGCGTGCGCGTGAAGGTGATCGCCGGCAGCGTCACCAGCACGGAGGGCGTTACGGTGGCCGGACCCATCCAGGGTCTGAGCACCGAACCGGTCTATCTCGACGTGGCACTGGAAGCCGGTGCGCGTTTCGTCCATACCCTGCCGGTCGGGCACCACGCCTTCGTCTATACCTACGAAGGCAGCATCGCCATCGGCAGCGAGCCGCGCCTGTTGAAGCCGCGGAGCGCCGGCATTCTGTCGCCGGGCGAGCTGGTCGAAGTGCAGGCCGAGGAGGCGGCGCGCTTCCTGCTGCTGGCCGCACGTCCGCTCGGAGAACCGGTGGTGCAATACGGGCCGTTCGTGATGAACAGCGCCGAGGAAATCCAGCAGGCGATTGCCGACTACCAGAGCGGCAAGTTCACCCAGCCGGCCTGAAACGGGCATTACTTTTTCCGGGAGCGAACATGGCAAGCAGCGCATTCGACCTCATCAAACCGCACGTGAAGGACCTCGGCGAAAACTTTGCGGTTCGCCGCTCTCTGCCTTCGCATGCGCACCAGATGGTCGGCCCCTTCATCTTTTTCGACCACATGGGGCCGGCTCAACTCGCTCCCGGTGCTGCCGGCCTGCAGGTGCGCCCGCATCCGCATATCGGCCTGGCCACGGTCACCTACCTGTTCGACGGCGCGATCATGCACCGCGATTCGCTTGGCTATGTACAGGAAATCCGTCCCGGCGATGTCAACTGGATGAC
>DATBUE010000458.1:0-2979 GCA_036516375.1 Noviherbaspirillum sp.
CAGAACTACCCACGCAACCTTATCGGCTACGGCCGAAACCCGCCGCATGCGCAATGGCCGGGCGGTGCGCGCATCGCCGTGCAGTTCGTCCTCAATTACGAGGAAGGCGGCGAGAACTGTGTGCTGCACGGCGATCCCGCATCGGAGACCTTTCTTTCCGAGATCATCGGTGCCCAGGCTTTCCCGATGCGCCACATGAGCATGGAATCGATCTACGAATACGGCTCGCGCGCCGGGCTGTGGCGCATCCTGCGCCTGTTCGAGCAGCGCAAGCTGCCATTGACCGTGTTCGGCGTGGCGATGGCATTGAAGCGCCACCCGGAAGCGGCCGCAGCCTTCACCGAGCTCGGCCACGAGATCGCCGGCCACGGCCTGCGCTGGATCAGCTACCAGCACGTCGACGAGAACACCGAACGCGCGCACATGCAGGAAGCGGTGCAGATCCTGCGTGAACTCACCGGAACCGCACCACTCGGCTGGTACACCGGGCGCGATTCGCCGAACACGCGGCGCCTGGTGGTCGAGCACGGCGGCTTCGCCTACGACGCCGATTACTACGGCGACGACCTGCCGTTCTGGCAAGGCGTTTCGATCAACGACCCCGACGGCAAGCCGCAGGTACGCCAGCATCTGATCGTGCCCTACACGCTGGACGCCAACGACATGCGCTTTGCCGCGATGCAAGGCTTCAATTCCGGAACACAGTTCTTTGATTACCTGAAGGATGCCTTCGACGTGCTGTATGCCGAGGGCGATCCGAACGGATTGAACCAACCGAAGATGATGTCGGTCGGCCTGCATTGCAGGCTGATCGGCCGACCAGGGCGGGCAGCCGCGCTGGCGCGCTTCCTCGATTACATCCAGGCGCACGACAAGGTGTGGGTCGCGCGCCGCATCGACATCGCCGAACACTGGCGCACCACCCACCCCGCCCCCTCCTCCTGCGCCGCCTGAATCATGCCTGCCTCACTCGACCATCTCAACACCTGCAGCGCAGACGAATTCGCTGCCATCCTTGACGGCATTTACGAGCATTCGCCGTGGATTGCCGGGCGCGCCGCCAGCCGCCGCCCGTTCGCGACCCTCGCCGCGCTCAAGCAGGCATTGCAAGCCGTGGTGTCGGAAGCCGACCAGGAAGCGAAGTTGACGCTGATTCGCGCGCATCCCGAACTGGCAGGCAAGGCCGCCATCGCCGGTGAACTGACGGCGCACTCGCGCGGTGAACAAGCCACAGCGGGACTCTCGCATTGCACTCCGGACGAGTACGCGGCTCTGCAGCGTCTGAATGCCGTCTACAACGCACGCTTTGGTTTTCCCTTCATCCTTGCGGTCAAAGGGCCACGTGGCACCGGCTACACGCGCAGCGAGATCATCGATATCTTTACGCGTCGCCTGAAATGCAGCCTGGCAGAAGAGATGGCCGAGGCGCTGCGCCAGATCCATCGCATCGCCGAGCTGCGCCTGAACAAACTGTTCGGCCATGCGCCCGAACTCGGGAACCAAGTCCTGGATCGAGCAGAGATCATCGGCGCCTGGAGCGACGAGCCGCACCAGCTCACCTGCGCCTACATGACCACCGCACATCGCAAGACAGCTGCCCAACTGGCAACCTGGATGCGCGAGGCCGGCATGGAAGTAGAAATCGACGCCGTGGGCAACGTGGTTGGACGTTATCTATCGGAGAAGCCCGGCGCAAAGACCCTGATGACGGGTTCGCATTACGACACGGTGCGCAACGGCGGAAAGTACGACGGCCGCGCCGGCATATTGCTTGCGATCGCGGTCGTGGACGTCCTGCATCGCAGCGGCGAAAGACTGCCCTTCCACCTCGAAATCGTCGCCTTCTCTGAAGAGGAAGGCGTGCGCTTCAAGAGCACTTTCCTGGGCAGCAATGCCGTAGCCGGCCGCTTCGACATGCGCCTGCTGGAACGGGAGGATGCGGAGGGCATCACGATGCGCACGGCCCTGCAGGAAGCCGGGCATGACGTCGATGCCATTCCGATGATTGCGCGCGATCCTGCGACCCTGCTCGGCTTCGTCGAACTGCATATCGAACAAGGGCCAATCCTGCTTGAACGCGGCCTGCCGGTCGGCATCGTCAACGCCATCGCCGGCAGTTGCCGCTACCTGATCGAACTTACCGGCATGGCCAGCCATGCCGGCACCACGCCCATGCACTTGCGCAAGGACGCGGCCGCAGCGGCAGCGGAGATCGTGTTGTACGTCGAGAAGCGCTGTGCACAGGTGCCGACGCTGGTCGGAACCGTCGGCCAGTTGCAGGTTCCGAATGGCTCGGTCAATGTGGTGCCAGGAAGCTGCCGGCTATCGCTGGATGTGCGCGCCGCCGATGACATCACGCGCGATGCCGCGATCGACGACATCCTCAAAGAGATCGATGCCATCTGCGCGCGTCGCGGCATCGAGGCAAGGAAGGAGCTCTTGATGTGCGCCGCGGCAGTGCCCTGCGCGCCCAGGCTCATGGAGCAACTCGCCAATGCAAGCCGACGTGTCGGTGTCTCGCCTTTCGAGTTGAGTTCGGGCGCCGGGCATGACGCGATGGCGCTGGCATCAATGACGAATGTGGCCATGCTCTTCATCCGTTGTGGCAACGGCGGCATCAGCCACAATCCGCTGGAGACCATGACAGCGGACGATGCCGAGCTGGCCGCCCAGGTATTCCTTCACTTCCTGCGCAGCTTCGCAGAACCGGGCGCCAGCGGCCACGTCCGGTAAAAAACGCGGCCCGGACACAAGCCCAGGCCGCGTCTTGATGCGGTTTAATGCAGCGCTACAACGCCCTCGCTAACGGCCAGCTTGTCCTGCACCGGCATCGCTGCGCCTTGTTCATCACTTGCACGGCCACACCAAGCTGCTTGCTTGCCTGCTTCGTCGCTCGCACGACCACACCAGGCCGCACGCGTGCCTGCCTCATCGCTCGCACGTCCGCACCATGCCGCACGCGTGCCAGCTTCATCGTTC
>DATBUE010000459.1:0-7699 GCA_036516375.1 Noviherbaspirillum sp.
CGCGTCAAAAATAAAAGTTTCGATTGTCATGTTTACCTCTTTGCCTTGATCAGTGTTCCCAGGCCCTGCAGGTAGGCGATCAACGCGTCCTGCTCGGTCTTGTCGGCCAGCGCTTTCGGCGCCTCGGCGATCTCTTCCTCGGAGTACGGGTGGCCGACCGCCTTGAGCGCGCGCATCTTCGGAATGATGCGTTGCGGGTCGAGCTTGGCGGTCTCCAGCCACGGATAGGCAGGCATGTTCGATTCCGGCACGACATCGCGCGGGTTGTTCAGATGGACCCGGTGCCACTCGTCGCTGTAGCGGCCGCCGACGCGCGCCAGGTCCGGACCGGTGCGCTTGGAGCCCCACTGGTGCGGATTGTCGTAGACGAATTCGCCGGCCACCGAATAGTGGCCATAACGCTCGGTCTCGGCGCGGAACGGGCGGATCATCTGCGAGTGGCAGTTGTAGCAACCTTCGCGCACATAGACGTCACGCCCGGTCAGGCGCAGCGGCGAGTACGGTTCCAGGCCGGCCACCGCTTCGGTGGTGGACTTCTGGAAGAACAGCGGCACGATTTCGACCAGGCCGCCGACGCTCACGACCGCAAC
Organism: Noviherbaspirillum sp.; assembly: GCA_036516375.1. Lineage (GTDB taxonomy): Bacteria > Pseudomonadota > Gammaproteobacteria > Burkholderiales > Burkholderiaceae_D > Noviherbaspirillum. The sequence goes on from DATBUE010000459.1 coordinate 591, forward strand.
CACGAGGCCGATCAACAGCCAGGGGCTTCGTTCGATCAGGTCATGTGAAAACTTCTTCATTTGATGCTCCTGTAGTGTCTTTACGCGTGGGCCGGGACCAGTGCCGGGATGCGTGTGTCGACCGGCTGCGGATTGCGCAAGGTGACCAGCGTGTTCCAGCCCATCAGCACCATGCCGCCGAGGTAGAGCAGCCCGCCGAGGAAGCGGATCACGTAGTACGGATAGGTGGCCTTGACCGATTCGACGAAGGTGTAGGTCAACGTGCCGTCGGCATTCACCGCGCGCCACATCAGGCCCTGCATCACGCCGGCGATCCACATCGCCGCGATGTACAACACGATGCCAATGGTCGCCATCCAGAAGTGCACTTCGATGGCGCGCACGCTGTGCATCTGCAGCTTGCCGACCAGGCGCGGCAGCAGGTAGTAGATCGAACCCATCGTGATGAAGCCGACCCAGCCCAGAGCACCTGCATGCACGTGGCCGACGGTCCAGTCCGTGTAGTGCGAGAGCGCGTTCACGGTCTTGATGGACATCATCGGGCCCTCGAAGGTGGACATGCCGTAGAACGAGAGCGAGACGATCAGGAACTTCAGGATCGGATCGGTGCGCAGTTTGTGCCATGCACCCGACAGGGTCATGATCCCGTTGATCATGCCGCCCCAGCTCGGCGCCAACAGGATCAGCGAGAACACCATGCCGATCGACTGTGCCCAGTCAGGCAGCGCGGTGTAGTGCAGGTGGTGCGGGCCGGCCCACATGTAGGTGAAGATCAGCGCCCAGAAGTGGACGATGGACAGGCGATACGAGTAGACCGGGCGCTCGGCCTGCTTCGGGATGAAGTAGTACATCATCCCCAGGAAGCCGGCGGTGAGGAAGAAGCCGACCGCGTTATGGCCGTACCACCACTGGATCATCGCGTCCTGCACGCCGGCGTAGGCCGAGTAGGACTTCATCGCACCGACCGGAATCGCCGCGCTGTTCACCACGTGCAGCAGCGCCACGGCGAGGATGAAGCCGCCGAAGAACCAGTTCGCCACGTAGATGTGCGAGACCTTGCGCTTGATGATGGTGCCGAAGAACACGGCGGCGTAGGACACCCAGACCAGCGTGATCAGGATATCGATCGGCCATTCCAGCTCAGCGTATTCCTTGCCAGACGTATAACCCAGCGGCAGGCTGATCGCCGCCGCGACGATGACGGCTTGCCAACCCCAGAAGGTGAAGGCAGCGAGCTTGTCGCAGAACAGCCGCGCCTGCGAAGTGCGCTGCACGACGTAGTACGACGTGGCGAACAATGCGCAGCCGCCGAATGCAAAGATCACTGCGTTCGTGTGCAGCGGACGCAGGCGACCGTAGCTAAGCCACGCGATATCGAAATTAAGCGCGGGCCAGGCAAGCTGAGCGGCAATGAACACGCCGACCAACATCCCGACCACGCCCCACACTACAGTCGCGATCGCGAACTGCTTCACGACCTTGTAGTTGTAGTTCAGTGATGGTTCCACGTACCTTCTCCCCGAGAGTGCAAACGATTTCCAGACGGGAGGCAGCGTACGTTTCGAGGGGAGCAAATTCCTTGACTTGAGTCAAAATGCTCCGGGTGGGTGTTGCCATGAATGCAGCAGCGCTCAGCCCGCCCGGCGCTGCCGTGCCTTGCGGGCTTTCAGGACATTGGATGATTGTTTGCCATGCACAGGCAGAGCGCGAAAGGAAACCTTGCCCGACTCCCTCTATCGCTGGGCGTCCCGCAACGGCCTTGTCTTTCGCTCATTCCCTCAATAACCACTGCAGGAGTCTGCGTGAGTGGTTCGCGCCACGTCGCTCCTCCAGCTCAATAAAAGGTGTGGCAGTGGCTGCGAGCGAGATTGCGACCCGATCTTCGCTTCACAACAATGGAACGGTTTCGAACATACAACCACTCAACAGCGCGGCAACTTGCTTCGGGACACTTATTGGCCGTTGCGCCCCTGAACCGACGCCAGTTTCAAGCATCTGGCAACGTCAGCCTCTGTTCAACAGGCTATACATCGCTCACTTTTGCCAGCGGCGAATCAAGAACATCCCTTGCCTTGGCATGGCGAGAAAGGACAACATGAAGATAAACGAGTTATTGAATCCGGCCTCGCTAAGCATAAATGACTTATTGAATCCGGCCTCGCCACCGCCCGTTCCTGCAAATGGAACGTCGTCACTCCGGCCATCGATACCTCCTCCCCTGTCCTCGACTGAGAGGCGAGGAGCTAGGGACGCATCCGACCGGAGTGCCCAGCTCCGCCATCCTAATCTGCGTTCGCGGGCTCTGCCGCAAAATGATCCCGTAGCAGCAGCAGCAGCAGGGAGGACACCGGATCAAGTCGCTAGGTCGGAGGCGGCTGGAAAGCCCGCGCAGAAATCAAGCAGGTACTTAATCTCAACTCTGGAAAGTAAAGTCAGCTCTTTTAAAGACCCCAAATTCCAAGAGGTGCTGAGGAAACGGTTGATAAAGATAAAAACTATCTCGGAGACCGATGATTCAGGCATTCAACGCATTGAGAAAGGGACTGCCATCAGGGCCTTCAATCGAGCCTGCACAGCCGTCTCGTGTGTAGAAGAAAGAAGCGCCAAGGAAGGAAAAGATGCCTCGCAGTGGCTGGAGACGCTACTGGACAAAACAAAGGTCGATCTACAGGGAAAAAACGGAAATCCTAGCGATGAGAAAATCCGAGAGGACCAAAACGATGCGATTCAAAGCGAGTGCAAACTTTCCACCCAGAACCTACGCATCCTCAAGCCTCTTATCCTCGATGCGATGGGCATAGATCTGCGCCTCAAGCCTAAGCCCCCAAAGAAGCGGAAAGCTCCCTCTGCGGAGGAATCTCATGCGCACCGCGGCTTCAGGCCTTCCCTGCCAAAGCCGCCAAGTTCTTGATGAATCCCTCCGGGATTGGTCGAGACCTCATCCATTGCTTGTCGTAGCCCGGCGCCATATGGTCGAAAACGTTTTTTAGTTCTTCGCTTTTCATCGTGCCCTCGGATGTTGGCTGGGGCCGTCAACATACTATCGGCACGCCGACCCGCGACAAGCGCAGAGACCTTGAGGTCGGATCAGATGCTTCGAATCACGCGGCAAGGATTCCCGGCGGCCAGCACGCCATCCGGTATGTCACGCGTGACCACGCTGCCGGCACCGATGATGGCGCGCGAGCCTATCCGCACACCGGCCAGGATCAGTGCGCCGCCACCAACCCAGACATCCGATCCGATCTCGATCGGCTTGCCGTACTCCTGCGTCCTGCGCAACGTGGCATCGAGCGGATGCAAGGGTGTGAGTATCTGCACTCCCGGGCCGAACAGCGTGTAGTCGCCGATGCGCACCTCGCACACATCGAGCACTGTGCAGTTGAAGTTGAAAAAAACGCGGGCGCCGAGGTGGATGTTGGAGCCGTAATCGCAAAAGAAAGGCGGCTGCATCCATGCACTGTCGCCACCGCTGCCGAGCAGCTCTGTCATGATGCGGCGCCGCTCGCCCTGTTCCGATTCCCGTGTTGCATTGAGTGCCTGGCACAGGTCGCGGGCGCGCTCGCGTGCGGCGACCAGTTCCGCGTCGAATGGGTCGTAAAGTTCGCCCGCGAGCATTTTTTCCTTTTCCGTCTTCACTGCGTCTCCGTCGATCGGCCGGCGGTTGCCGGCCCCTTCAGCAGACTGTGGCAAGGACGGTGCGGTTCCGCGGAACCTCAGTGACCGGCAGCCTCGGGTAGCTTGGCAATCACCTTGATCTCGAACTGGAAGCCGTACAGCCAGGTCACCCCGATACCGGTGAGCGTGGGGTGCGGAGCACCGCCCCAGTACTCCATCACCACCTTCCAGATTGTTTCGAACTTCGAGTCGGGGTCGACGATGAAGACCGTGACATCGACCACGTCGTCGAAGCTGCAGCCGGCAGCGGCCAGGATCGCGTTCAGGTTGCGGAATGCGAGCCGGACCTGCGCCTCCAGATCGGGCTCGGGCGAGCCGTCTTCGCGGCTGCCGACCTGACCGGAAACGAACAGGAAACCGTTGGACCGGATCGCCGGTGAATAGCGGTTGCGTTCGTACAGTGCCTGGCGGCCAGGCGGGAAAACCACATCGCGTTTTGTCATTGCTTTTCTCCGGTTGAAAGACGTTTGGTTGGGTGAAGAGGTGCGAATTGCTGTCTCGCTCTGCATGATCCGTATCGCTCCCGCGCAGGCGGCGGCCTGTTTCCGATCTCGGCGGTACTGCAAGCGCTTGAGCTGGATTCCCAACTGCGCGGAAATGGCAGAGGGCCCCCGTGACTCGTCGCTCCCGCGCAGGCGGGAGCCCAGCTCCTGCGTTCGCGCTCCTGCTGTCTGTCGAGCTGGATGCCCGCCCGCATGGAACGACATCAGGGAGGTGGCAGGACGACAGCGCATCGTCCCGGACACACTGTACGGACTGCAGATGGTTTGATAAACGCGCAAATCCGGCCATCACTGTTTGTACAATCCAAACAATCAAGACAACCCGAAAAGAAGGCCAGCCAACATGGATCGCTTCGATGCAATGCAAGCCTTTGCGCGCGTGGTGGAAGCCGGCAGCTTCACCAAGGCCGCGCAGACCCTGCACATGAGCCGGACCACGGTGACGCAACTGGTGCAGCAACTGGAAGCCCGCCTGCGCGTGAAGCTGCTCAACCGGACCACGCGCCGCGTCCAGGTCACCGCCGATGGCGCGGCTTATTACGAACGGGTGCTGCGTCTGCTGGCCGACCTGCACGATGCCGAAACCAGCCTGCCGAACGCCTCCGCCCTGCCGGAAGGCCAATTGCGCGTGGACGTGCCCAGTCCGCTTGCGCGCATGATCCTGGTGCCGTCCCTGCCGGCATTTTTCGAGCGCTATCCCTATATCCGGCTTGACATGGGCGTCAGCGACCGCAAGGTCGATCTGATCGGTGAGAACGTCGACTGCGTGGTTCGCGGGGGCGAAATCATCGATCAGTCGCTGGTCGCGCGGCGCGTAGGCGACTTGCGACTGGGCGTGTATGCGGCGCCGAGCTATCTGGCGCGTGCCGGTATGCCTGGCCATCCGCGCGAGCTGGAAGACACGCACCATCGCATCGTCGGCTTCGTCTGGGCACGCAACGGCAAGACCTTTCCCTATTCCATGCGGCGCCGTGGAGAAAACGTTCTGGTGCATGGCCGTTATGCATTGGCGGTCGACGATGGCAATGCCTACCTCGCGGCCGGCCTGGCGGGCATGGGCATCCTCTGGCTGCCGGAATATATGAGCAAGCCGCATACGGCCAGCGGCGAACTGCGTCCCCTGTTCGAGGACTGGCAGCTCGATTCCATGCCCCTGTATCTCGCCTATCCTCCGAACCGGCACGTGAGCGTGAAGCTGCGCGTGTTCATCGATTGGGTGGCGGAATTACTAGCCAAGCATGCGCCCGTCCCTGCTGTCCGGCTGCCTGCACCTGCCAGAAAGCGCTGATCAGGATGTCCTCTCGTTTCGCCCGCATTATTTTTCGTCGCTCTCCGTCTTCTGCACGGGCGCTGCTTGTTGTCCTGCGGAGGGCGCGCAGCCTCCGCCCCTCACCTTTTGCTTGCGTCGTGCTGACGAATGGCAAGCAACAACGCAAGAACTTTGCACGGCGCCCCTGATCGAAAACGCAACGCGCTCGTTCCGGGTTGTTCTTTGCGACCGTCTTTGCGCCATATCTGATGCAACGCGGCCAGCCGGCTTGCGCGATGTCTGCTCCGTACAGAAAAATTTTCCGAAAGGACAAGCCATGCTCAAGACGACGAATGGCGCGTCAAGCTCGATCTGGATGGCCACGGCTTCCGTGCCCGATTTCCCGCCCTTGGCCGGTGACATCAAGACCGAGATATGCGTGATCGGCGCAGGTATCGCCGGCCTGACGACCGCGTATCTGCTGTCGCGCGAAGGCCGGGACGTAACATTGATTGATGCCTTGGGCATAGGTGCCGGAGAAACAGGACGCACCACGGCGCACTTCTTCCCTCCGGACGAGTGGTATGTCGGCGTGGAAAAGGCTTTCGGCACCGAAGGTGCACGGATGGTTGCCGACAGCTTTGCCAAGGCTACGGATCTGGTCGAATCCATCGTGGAAAGCGAGCAGATCGACTGCGAGTTCGAGCGCCTGGACGGCTATCTGTATGCGCTGCCCGCAAATGGATTCAAGGACCTCGCCAAGGAGTACGAAGCAGCACGCCGCGCCGGTGTCGATGTCGAGTTGCTGGAGCAGGTTCCGGGATTGAGCTTCGCCACGGGCTCTTGCGTGCGTTACAGCAACCAGGCGCAGTTCCACCCGCTCAAATATCTGAACGGATTGGCGGCAGCCTTCGTGCGCGATGGCGGCAAGATCCATTGCGGCACGCGCGCCATGAGCATTGCCGGCGACCGCCGCGTGCAGACCATCTCCACCACCGGCGGAAACATCGAGGCGCAGTGCGTCGTGGTGGCCACCAACACGCCCTTCAATGACCGCGTCGTCATGCACACCAAGCAGGCCGGTTATCACACCTATGTGATCGGCGTACGCGTTCCCCGGGGTTCGGTGCCGCGCATTCTGCTCTGGGATACCGGAGACCCGTATTACTACCTGCGGCTGGAAACGCCGAACCTCGCGGCTGACTACGACATCCTCGTCGTCGGCGGTGCCGATCACAAGGTGGGACAGGACACGCATCCCGAGCATCGTTACGACGAAATCGAACAATGGGTGCGGGAACGCTTCCCGATGGCGCAGGCGGTCGAATACCGCTGGTCCGGTGAGGTGATGGAGCCCTCGGACGGGCCGGCTTACCTGGGCAGGAATCCGATGGATGACAGCAACGTCTATCTCATCACCGGCGACTCCGGCAACGGCATGACGCACACCACGATAGGGGCGATGCTGATCACGGACTTGATCGCCGGTCGCGACAATCCCTGGCAGGCGATCTATGACCCTTCACGCAAGGTGAAGCACGGCTTGTCGGACTTCGTCAGCGAGCAAGCCAACACGCTTTCCAAATACGGAGAGTGGGCCAAGGGAGGCGAAGTCGATTCCGTCGTCGAGATTCCTCCGGGCCAGGGTGCGATCGTGCAGGACGGCGCCCGCAAACTCG
>DATBUE010000460.1:0-7429 GCA_036516375.1 Noviherbaspirillum sp.
TTGAAGCGGCGGCAGCCTACGCAGATTCCGAAACGGACAACGCCGGCAATTGCCGGCGTTGTCCGTTTCGGAATCTGCGTAGGCTGCCGCCGCTTCAATCCACTTCGCGCAAACGACTCAACGCCTCGTCAATGCGCTCGACACCAAGCACGTTCAATCCTTCGATCTTCTGCTTCGGCGCATTCGATTTCGGGATCAGCGCCAGTGAAAAACCAAGCTTGGCCGCTTCGCGCAGGCGTTCCTGTCCGCGCGGGGCCGGCCGGATTTCACCGGCCAGCCCGACTTCGCCGAACACGACCAGACCGCGCGGCAGTGGCTTGTTGCGCATCGAGGAATGGATCGCCAGCATCACGGCGAGGTCGGCCGCCGGTTCGGTGATCTTCACGCCACCGACGGCATTGATGAAGACGTCCTGATCGAAGGCAGCGATGCCAGCGTGACGATGCAGCACAGCCAACAGCATCGCGAGCCGGTTCTGTTCCAGCCCCACTGACAAGCGCCGTGCATTCGGCACGTGCGAGGAATCGACCAGAGCCTGGATCTCGACCAGCAGTGGCCTCGTGCCTTCCTGCGTCACCATCACGCAGGAGCCGGGCACCTGGTTGTCGTGCTGGGACAGGAATAGCGCGGACGGATTCGAGACGCCCTTCAATCCCTTTTCCGTCATCGCGAACACGCCAAGTTCGTTGACCGCACCGAAGCGGTTCTTGAACGCGCGTACCAGGCGGAAGCTGGAATGGGTGTCGCCCTCGAAGTAGAGCACGGTGTCGACGATGTGCTCGAGCACGCGCGGGCCGGCTAGCGCGCCCTCTTTCGTCACGTGGCCGACCATGATGATCGTGATGCCGGATTGCTTGGCCACACGCGTCAGTTGCGCCGCGCATTCGCGCACCTGCGCCACCGAACCGGGCGCCGAGGTCAGCGCGTCGGAGTAGATGGTCTGGATCGAATCGATGACGGCGACCTCGGGCTTGTGCTCGGCCAGCGTGTTGAGAATCTTTTCGAGCTGGATCTCGGCCTGCAGCTTCAGTTCCTTGGCGTCCAGTGCCAGGCGCTTGGCGCGCAGCGCGATCTGCGCGCCAGATTCCTCGCCGCTGACATACAGCGTCTTCTTCACGCGCGCCAGATTCGCGAGCGCTTGCAGCAGCAAGGTCGACTTGCCGATGCCGGGGTCGCCGCCGATCAGCACCACGCCACCGGCCACCAGCCCGCCGCCCAGCACGCGGTCGAATTCATCGATGCCCGTGGTGAAGCGCGGCACGTCGATCGCTTCTATGTCTGCCAGCGTCAACACCGGCGACGTCTGCGCCAGGCCCTGATACTGGCCCGAGAAACGGTTGCCGCCGCTGGCCTCGAGCGTGGTTTCGACCAGCGTGTTCCACTGGCCACAGGACGGGCATTGGCCGGCCCACTTGGCGGATACGCCGCCGCATTCGGTACAGGTGTATTGGGTCTTTTGCTTAGCCATTGTCTTCCACCACCGCCACGCGCGGTGCCAGTGCACACATCAGTTCATATCCTATGGTTCCGGCCGCCTGCGCCACTTCGTCGATCGGAAGACGCTGCCCCCAGAGCTCGACCTTGCTGCCGATGCCGGCACCCGGCACACCGCTCAGGTCCACCGTCAGCATGTCCATCGACACCCGTCCGATCACTTGCGTGCGCACGCCGTCGACCAGCACCGGCGTGCCTTGCGGCGCGTGACGCGGATAGCCGTCGGCATAACCGCAGGCGACCACGCCGATTCGCGTCGCGCGCTCGGGAACGTAGCGGCTGCCGTAGCCGACCGCTTCGCCGGACGCCACGGTCTGCACGCCGATGATTTCGCTGTCCAGGCTCATCGCCGCTTGCAGTCCGAATTCACGTGCACTGCGCAAGCCCGGCGTGGCGCCGTAGAGCATGATGCCGGGGCGAACCCAGTCGCTGGCGATGTCGGGCCGGATCAGCAATGCGGCCGAGTTCGACAGGCTGCGCGCACCGGCGAGGCCGGTTGCGGTTTCGTTGAACCGGTCCAGTTGCGCCTGCAGCGGCAACGCGGGGTTGTCGGGATCGTCGGCGTTGGCGAAATGGGTCATCAGCGTGATCGAGCGTACCGCGAGCAGGCCTGCCAGACGCGCGTACGCGGTGCGAAAGGCATCGGGACGAAAACCGAGCCGGTTCATTCCGCTGTTCATCTTCAAGTGCACGTCGAGCGGTACGGGCAGCCCGGCTTGCTCCAGCAGGTCAAGCTGCTCCTCGCAGTGCACGGCAGTCTCGATACGGTGCGCCGCAAGTTCGGGCAAGTCGGCAGCCGCGAAGAAGCCTTCCAGCAGCAGGATGGGCTTGGTCCAGCCGAGCTCGCGCAAGCGGATCGCGGCATCGAGCTCCACCAGCGCCAGCCCGTCTGCCTCGGCAAAGGCGCGCATTGCGCGCTCCAGCCCGTGGCCGTAGGCGTTGGCCTTGACCACGGCCCATATCCGACCTTGCCCGGCCAGTGCACGAGCGCGGGCGAGATTGTGGCGCAGGGCCGGGAGATGGATGGTGGCGACGAGCGGGCGTGGCATGGGCTAGGCAGGCAAGGCGCAGGCCGGCAGAAAAGCTGACCTCGTTACAGGAAAACAAGGCGCCACGGCGGGCGAAACTGCGCGGTGAAGTGAAGCGGGCATTGTACCCGCAGGACCTGATTCAGCCGGCGAGGTAGCGCCCCGCACGCTCCTGCCAGCCAGGCGACACGACGAAGCCGCGGTCGGCTTCGAGCAGTCCAGCGTCCTGTGCACCGGGTTCGAGCGAAGCGACCAGGACCGGAGCCGCCTCCGGGTCGCTGGCAAAGCGCTCGCGGAGCTGCGCACACACTGCTTCGTGGGTCAGCCCCTCGTCGTTCGGCAACCGCGCCGGCGCCAGCCAGGACAGGCGCGGCAACAGGGCCCAGGACCCGGTGGAACGCAGGGCGCCTCTGCCCTGCTCCAGTTCGTCCAGCGTGCACCAGAAGCCGCGACAGTGTGCTGGAGCGATGCCGATAGCCTCACTGTGCGCTTCCCGGTGATAGAACAGCCAACCCTTGACCAGCGCCTCGGCGCGCGTCACCGCTTGCGGCAGCACAGCGGCTGCGCCCGGATGCGCGGCCAGCATGAGCTGGCTTTCCATGATCTTGCGGATCTTGGTGCCGAGCGAATCGGCAAGATTGGGGCCGACGAAGTGCTCCGCTTGGGCGCCGTTGTCATCGGATTGCAGCAGGTAGAACTTGGTGGCGAGCTCCCAGTGCACCAGGTCCTCGCCATCGCGGATCAGGAAATCGAATTCACCGACAGTCTCCTTGCGTGTCCCGCGCACCTGCAAGTTTTGCGCGACCAGCAAGCCCTGCGCGCGCAGGTAGAAAGCCAGCAGGTGTTCCGCGTGGCGGCCCAGTCGCGTCACCGGCTTGCTGCCGAGAGCCGCATGCAACGGCGCCGGGTCCTGGTCCAGTGCCGCGAGCCAATCGGCCGTCGCAGTGTCGACGGGGCCGAGCGTAGCGATGTGCCCCTGCCAAGGCGCTGCATGCGGGTCGAGCAAACCGGGCGCATCGAGCAGCCAGGCCAGCGCACGCACCTGCGCATCGTGCAGGTGCCCCCAGCGGGCATGGAAGCGGGCCTGGAAAGCTTGCATTGCGATTACGGACACGCGGTTCGGGCCATGGCCGGTGGCGGCAGCGTCACGTCTCGGCCTTGGTGCCCGCGCTCTGGTATTCGGCGTTGGCCAGGCACAGATCGGCCCAGGTCTTGCGCTTGTCGAGCGGGGTACGCAAGAGGTAAGCGGGGTGATAGGTGACCACCAGCGGCCGTTCGTCGTAGCGATGCACCTTGCCCCGCAGGCCGGACACCGGCGTTTCCGGATCCAGCCCCAGCAGCGACACCGCAGCCGTCTTGCCGAGCGCAACCATCACGTCGGGCTGGATCAGTTCGATCTGGCGTTGCAGGTAAGGCAGGCAGGTCGCGGCTTCCTGCGCCGTCGGCCGGCGGTCCTTGCCGTTCTCGTCGGTGGCGCGACATTTGACGACATTGGCGATGTAGGCATTGCGCCCGCGCGCCAGTTGCAGCGCAGCCAGCATGTTGTCGAGCAGTTGGCCGGCGCGGCCCACAAAGGGTTCGCCACGCAAATCCTCCTCGCGCCCCGGCCCTTCCCCGATGAACAGCCAGCGCGCCTTGCGGTCGCCGACGCCGAAGACAGTTCTGGTCCGCCCCTTGCACAGGTTGCAGCGGGTACAGGTCGATACCGCCTGTTCGAGCTGGTCCCAGTTCATTTGCGAAATTGCGCGTACGGCTTCGTCGTCTCCGTTTTCAAGGAGGGACGCAGGAACGGGCTGCGGAACCAAGGGCAAGGATGGCGGTGCCGCATCGAGCGGGGGCACGCTCGATTCCGCGGGCGCGGGCTCCACCTCGGCCGCGCTGTTCACAAGCGTGGCTGCCATCTGCTCGGCCGGAGCCTCTGCAGCATCGCGCCGCAGCCAGAGCGGACCCAGCCCCATCTCTTCGAGCATGGCGGCGGTGCGGGAGGGATCGGTGATCACAGTCATATCCTCACAGTTCCAGGCGCATGACGATGGCGTCCTCGCGCGTATTGCCGGCAGCCGGGTAATAGCCGCGACGACGTCCGATCTCGAGGAAACCGTAGCGCCGGTAGACGTCGCAGGCACGGACATTCGACGGGCGCACTTCGAGCAGGATGGAATCCATCGCATGCGCGCGCGCCAGCGCCACCACGCGGTCGAGCAGGCAGCGCCCGATGCCCCGTCCCTGCAGATCGCGCCGCACGCTGATGTTGAGCAGATGCGCCTCGTCCACGCCCAGCATCAGCATGAAATATCCAGCCAGCATGCCATCCGGCGCGCGCAGGACGACAGCCTGGTAGCCGCTGTACAGCGAATCGAGGAAATTGCCACGCGTCCAGGGATAGGGATAGACATCGTTCTCGATGGCCATCACTGCATTCAGGTCGTCGACCTGCATTGCCGCAAACTGCAGATCGCTCGCCTGCGGCGATTGCGCCAGCACCCGGTATTGCGCGCTCACAGCCCAGCCTTCGCGAGGCGCTCGCTGGTCGTCAGCGCCACCTTGTCGCGCAGATAAAGCGGGCTGGCATCGCGTGGATGCACACTGCGGCCAGCTGCCAGAGCGTGTTCGGCTAAGCGGGCGACCTGCTCCGCATGCGGGACGATATCGGGCAGGCGCGCGGCAAAGGCGTGCTGTGCAAAGGCCGCAGCGTAGGCTGCCAGCGCATTGCCGCAGGCGACCGGTTCACCCTCGGCGCTGACTGTCGCAGCCGATCCCAGGCGCGGCGCGATGATTGCCCGCCAGCCAGTGCCATCATGGCGATATTGCGCCCAGTAGACCTCTTCCATGCGCGCATCGAGGAGTACCAGCACGTCGCGCGTACCTTCACGTTCGCGGCAGGCTTCGGCCATCGCTTCCAGGGTCACCACCGGCACCAGCGGCAAGCCGGCACCGAAACCCAGCCCCTGCGCCACGCCGCACGCAGTGCGCACGCCGGTAAAAGAACCGGGGCCGGCGCCGAAGCCGATTGCATCGCATTGCGCGAGCGTGATGCCGGCTTCGCCGAGCACGGCTTGCACCATTGGCAACAGGGTCTGGGAATGGGTTTGCACGCCGTTAGCGGCACGCACATGAATGCGCCCTTGGTGGAGGACAGCGGCGGAGGCGAGATCGGCTGCGGTCTCGATGGCAAGAATCGTCGGCATGGGCGGTATTCTACCGGGCGCTCCTCTCCCGGTCCCTCCCTGACCGGCTCATCCCTCCCCCTCATCGAGCGTCCTTGAAGGGCGGGAATGAAGTTTTCGAGAGCCGTCACCTTACTTGCCGACTGCTGAGTAAACCAATCGGCCCTCCACAGAAGCCGAGGCTATTCACGATTGATTCCGGGACTCTTCTTGTCCGCGTCATAGCTCTCACCGTCCCCGTGCCCGTGTTCTTCACGCTCGAGACACATGCAATTCATGTCGTCTTACTTATCAGTCTGCGAGGAATTTAACGGCATCATGCAACTTAGTTGCACAAAGACAGGTGGCTCTCTATAATTCTTTATGCAATTCAATTGCATTTAGTTGAAAGCGAGTGATGTGCGTCACCGTGAATACTCGTACTTTCCCACAGAGACAATTTGCCCCCCTCTCCCGCAACGGTTACGAGCGGTTTTTACTACCTCACCGATGAAAAATAAAAAACAACGCATTCTTCCTGCCGCAGTCAGCTTGGCGTTGGTGGCGTGGAGTCCTACAGTCCATGCGCAGCAGCCATTCGCCTCACTAGATAATGCTGCCGTCTCACCGCAGGGCGCTGTGCGGGAGCAGATAGGTAATCCCGACGCAACCGAAATTACTCTTCCAGCAATCGAAGTCGTCGGGCGTGGTGAGAGCGGTGCTTATCACGCACACGAAGCAAGCGGCACGAAATCGGACCTACCCCTACGCGAATTACCGCAAGCCGTGCGCGTCATGTCGCGCCAGACGCTGGATGATCTTGGCGCGGTACGGGTCGACGATGTGCTTGACTACGTTGGGGGTGTATCGCGCCAGAACAATTTCGGCGGACTCTGGGACAACATGGCCATTCGCGGCCTGGCGGGCGACATCAACAACGGCATGCCCTTGCTGCGTAACGGCTTTTCCGCCAATCGCGGCTTCAACGCACCGCGCGACACCGCCAACATCGAACGCATCGAATTCCTCAAGGGACCGGCTGCGGCGCTCTACGGAGCGAGCGAACCCGGCGGGACCCTGAACGTGGTAACGAAAAAACCGTCGCGCAAGGTTGCCAATGCGCTTGAGCTGTATGTCGGCAGCGATGAGTTTTACCGGACGGCGCTGGACTCGACCGGCCCGCTCAGCGAAAGCATCGCCTATCGCTTGAATGTCGCGCTCGAGGATCGCGGCAGCTTCCGGGATTTCGTCGATACCCGGCGTACCCTGTTTGCACCAGCGTTGACCTGGCGGCTGAGTCCCTCCACGGTGCTTGATTACAACGGTGAATTGCTGCGCCACAGAACGCCTCTGGATCGGGGTGTGGTCGCCGTCAACGGCCAGCTTGGCGTCATTCCGCGCGATCGCTTTCTGGGCGAGCCGGCAGATGGCGACGTGCAGGTTGAGAACCAGACCCATCAATTCGTCCTTGAACACATGGTGAGCCCGGACTGGTCGGCGCGCATGGGGCTCTCGTACAAGCGAGGTGCGGTGGAGGGCTTTTCGACCGAACCGATCTCCGTGCAGGGGGACGGGCGCACCTTGTTGCGCCAACGTCGGCATCGCGACTACGCATCGGAAGACCTGGCGCTGCAAGGCGAACTGATCGGCCGATTCCAGCTTGGCCAGATTGGCCATGAACTGGTCGTTGGCGCAGAAACCTATCGGATGGACTTCGACCAGCGCATGCTGCGCATCAATGCAGGTGCGTCTTATGCGATC
>DATBUE010000461.1:0-2273 GCA_036516375.1 Noviherbaspirillum sp.
GATCCCGATGCGCCGATGGCTCTCGATTTTTTCGTGTGGCTGGTGCTGGGGCGCGACACGGTGCTGCTGGTGGATACCGGCTTCAGTCCTGCATCCGCGGCGGCGCGCAAGCGCACCTTCCTGATGACGCCGGTCGAAGCGCTTCGGCGCCTGGGTCACGCACCGCAAGACATACAGGACTTGGCGATCACGCACCTGCACTACGACCATGCCGGCAATATCGGTGAATTTCCCGCAGCGAACGTGTGGGTGCAACAGCGCGAACTGCACTACGCCACGGGCGATTGCATGTGCGACGCGAAGCAGAGCCATTTCTTTTCCAGCGACGACATTGGCACTTTGGTCAAGCGCCTCTATGCGGGCAAGGTGCGCTTCGTCGACGGTTTTCATCCGCTCCGGGACGGCATCGAGTTGCACCGGGTGGGTGGTCATACCGACGGATTACAGGTAGTGCGGGTACGGACGACCAGGGGCTGGGTCGTGCTGGCTTCGGACGCAGCGCACTACTACGAAAACCTGGTCAAGGAAAACCCTTTTCCAGCCATCCACAGCCTTGAGGATATGCGCAAGGGATATGCCCGCATCCGGGAACTGGCTGACGGGGAAGACAACATCGTTCCCGGCCACGACCCGCAGGTGTGTCTGCGTTTTCCCTCGGCTGGCGTACCCGGCGTCCATGCATACCGGATTGCCTGAGCAACTTTCATAACAAGGAGACAGACTCATGATTTCAAGGAAAAAGCGCAGCTTCCTCAAGCATTCCGCCATTCTGGCCGCCGCACTGTGCACGGGGACGGCCTGGGCCCAGTCGGCAGCGGAGTGGCCGACCCGGGCGGTGACCCTCGTCGTCGGCTTCAGCGCCGGCGGTCCCACCGACGTCGTGGCCCGCATCCTGGCCGAGCAGTTGACTGCCAAGTTCAACCAGCCCTTCGTTGTTGAAAACAAAGGCGGAGCAGGCGGTGGGGTGGCCGCGATCGGAGTAAAGAAAGCTGCTCCGGACGGCTACACGCTGATGTTCGGAAGCAGCGGCACGCTGGCCATTGCACCGCACCTGCAGAAAAACCTGGGCTACGACCCGATCCGCGACTTCACGCCTATCGGCCTGGTGGCCAGCTATCCGTACTTTCTCGTCGTTCCCGCGACCTCGCCGCTGACTTCGCTCGACGAACTGATCAAGCAAGGGCGCAATCCCTCGTCCCGACTGAGCTTTGCTTCTGCCGGCAATGGCGCCGTGAATCACCTTGCCGGGGAATGGTTCAAGCACGAAGCCAAGATCCATGCCATGCACGTGCCTTACAAGGGTGACTCGGCAGCGGTGGCGGATCTGGTGGCCGGCCGCACCGATTTCGCTTTCCTCGCCGGAGCGGTGGCACTGCCCCAGGTGAAATCCGGCAAGTTGCGCATCCTGGCCTCGGCCAGCGCGACGCCCGGTCGCGGTGGTGAAGGGGTGATTACCCTGGGCGAGTCACGCTTCAAGGGCTTCGATGCGGAGCCCTGGAACGGGGTCATGGGGCCGGCGGGCATGCCGCAGTCCATCGTCACCAAGCTCAATGCCGCGATCAACGAGATCATGAGCCGCAAGGACATCGTCGACCGGCTCGTCACCATGGAGCAGTATCCGTTCACCGGCACCCCGCAGAAGTTCGCGAGCCACATCAAGGAACAAACCGACCGCTGGGCTGCGGTCATCAAGACTTCCGACATCAAGGCTGAGTGACATGCAGTATTCCCAATTCATTGCCGGCGAATTTCGCCAGGGCACATCCGACACCCGCTTCACCGTCTTCAACCCCAGCAACGGACAGGCACTGGGCGACTACGCCCACGCCAGTCGCACGGATGTCGAGGAGGCCGTCGCCGCCGCCGCCGAAGCCTTCCGCACCTGGCGCAAGACATCCGCGCTGGAACGCTCCGCGCTGCTGCGCCGGGTGGCATCGCTGATGCGCGAACGGGGCGCCGCCATCGCGGAGCAGATCGCACGGGAGCTGGGCAAGCCCTATGGCGAGGCCCAGAAAGAGGTGGTGACCGCCGCCGAGATGTTCGAATGGGCCAGCGAAGAAGTGCGCCGCATCTACGGGCGCACCATTCCGGCGCGTGGCGAGGGGATCACGCAGACCGTGGTGTGGGAACCGATCGGCCCGGTGGCTGCCTTCGCCGGCTGGAATGCACCGGCCATCACCCCGTCGCGCAAGATCAGCGGCGCGCTCGCGGCCGGCTGCACCATCGTCATCAAGCCATCGGAAGAAACGGCGGGCGTGGCCCTGCACATCGCG
>DATBUE010000462.1:0-14212 GCA_036516375.1 Noviherbaspirillum sp.
AGTTCTACGGAAAGCTTGACGACAATGCGCGCAGGCGGTTGCCGCTTACTCCAATTTACTTCCTCACTCCGCCGGCTTAGCCCGATATATCAGGAAAGGTTGTGCTCCCTCGGGGGGGCGCCAAGTTGGTCGAGTATGTGCGGTATGAGAGGGCTGAGTCGGGCTGCGTCGTCATGTGAAATGCCCAGCCAATCCTGTGTTCATACCACCCTGGCAAGGAAAAAGAGGGGCAGCTTGCGCTGCCCCTCTTCGCTCGTAGTGCCGGTCTCGGTTACGGCAACGCCGGCGCAATCTCCTCCACCTTGATCTCCTTCTCCGTCTTGCTCGCATCAAAGATCAGCCCCGACGGCCACATCGGCCACTGCACGCCGAGCGCGTCGTTGTTCGGGTTGCCGCGGTGGGCGAAGGCGCCGATGCTGCGCATCATGGCGTCCGAGAGTGCGAGACGGCCTGGCCGGTTGGCGTCGGTGTTCATGGTGTTGGCCAGCAGAGAAGGCCCGAAATTGCCGAACACGAAGGGCAGGTCGAGCAGGTGGGCGGCGCCGTAGATGTCGTTCCATGGGGCCGGTTGTTCGTCCCAATCGAAGCGGTAGTACCAGACGTCCGCTTGCGCGCCTTTCAACGCGTTCAGGATGTTGTCGCGGCTGGCGAGGAAGAAGATGCGGTTGAACTGGTCGGCGCGGGCGGTGAAGCCGGTGAACGGTTGGTTCACCGGCAGGTAGCCGGGGGCGATCCATTCTTCCACCGTGGTTTGCGGCGGGTCGTTGGGGCGATAGTTGAAGTGGTTGGCGAACAGTTGCGCGTCGCTGACGAGGCGCGCGCTGCCGGGGATGCCGCTCACCAGACCGAGGAGGGGAGGGAACAGTTTGCCTTCGTCGCGCGTGTTGCCGGCCAGGACCGGCACCTTCACGTAGTGGCGCTGCGTGATTGCATTGACGGGGTTTTCCGAAACGATGTGTCCATCCGGGATCGGTCCGGAGCCGGCGAGGCCCAGCGTCGCGAGGCGGGTGAGTAGTGTGCCGAACAGTTCGGCGGGCTGCTTGCTGCGCAGGTAGGTGCGGATTTGTGTGTCGCTCATGCCGGCTGCCTGCGCTTGCGCGGCGAGGATGTTGGGGGCGCTGCCATCGGCGACCAGCAGGTTCACCAGCAGCGCATTGCTTTGCGCGGTGTAGCTAAGGGCCGGCAACATGGTGGGGACGGTCCCCGGCGGCAGGTTGGAAGGCAGCGAAAGCCCGCCGGAGAGGGGGACCGCGCGGTGAAACAACTTGTTCGTCGCATTGACGAGCTTGGGTGAGGTGAGCAGGGCGTAGACGTTGATTGCGCCGGCGGACTCGCCCATGATCGTGACGTTGCCGGGGTCGCCGCCGAAGTTAGCGATGTTCTCGTTCAGGAATTCGAGTGCCTTGATGCTGTCGAGGATGGCGAAGTTGCCGCTCGCCGTGTCGGCCGCTGTGTCACCGCCGGTGCCGCTCTTGAACGCGGAGTGATTCAGGAAGCCGAGAATGCCGAGCCGGAAGTTGGGTGTGACGACGACCGAGTTGGTGGTCTTGGCGAGCTTGGCACCGTCGTACACGGGGTCGGCGGTGTAGCCGGAGACGTTGCTGCCGCCGTGGAAGAACACGATGACCGGCAGGTTCGGTTTGGCGTTGGCCGGGCGCCAGATGTTCAGGTACAGGCAGTCTTCGCTGCCCACCGCCTGGTTCAGCGTGGTGCCGATGGTTTCGTCATAGCGATTGTTCGCGCCGGGGCCGTAGATGCGGCCGTATTGGGCGCAGGCGGGACCGAACTCGGTGGCCGCGCGTGCGCCGCTCCATGGTTCAGGGTCTAGCGGTGCTTGCCAGCGCAGTTCGCCGACCGGCGGTTTGGCGAAGGGGATGCCCTTCCAGGCGTAGGTCTGGGAACTCTTGTCCCAGGCGCCTTCCACCGATCCGTATTCCGTCATGCGCGTGGTCTTGCCGTTGCCGTTGGCGGCATGGACGGCTGTATCAGCAGTGGCATCGGTGGCCGCACAAGCGGAAAGCAAGGGGAGTGACAGGGCTGCGATGCTCAGCCATCGCGCGGCGCTTCTCAGCATGGAGGTCTCCTGGTGGTGATCTTTGAGGGGGTGATCCGGATCAAAGAATTTCACGCGGAGGGCTGGACGCGGGCGCGTTACATCAAGGGTGGATTTGTGCGATCTCAAGCGGTTGCGTAAAGCAGGCGGGGTTTGCGCAGCGGAGAGTTTCTTTTCAGAGCACTTGTCGCCTCGACGTAGGAGGGCGTTTTTCCTGTGTGCCGGCAATCGAGATGCGGAAGAGATCGTCGTCGTGCAGCTCCGGCACGATATATAAGCCAAAGCCGATATGGCCAACGTATCGGCTTTGGCTGATATTTTGGGATAGGAACAAGGCGGCGCGCATCCAGAACAGGATTTGTGTCTTGAGGGCTGCATATCTACCGGGGCGCATGTCGCAGAATCGCGTTTTCGACGACATACGCCGTTGACGTGTCTCTGTGAGCGACATATGCTGCGGACCTGTCGCAAAAACTCGATTTCGACGACATGAAAGATGATTTGCAACTCCCCTGGCAAGCAGCCCGCCCATACAACGACCTGCCGGCATTGCCACCGCAAGCAGAGTTGGAAACCAAGCTCATCCTGAAACGTTGCATCACTGCCCGGGCGGCGCTTGCGGAGCTCAAGCAGGCGGCGGAGTTGATTCCGAACCAGAGAATGTTGATCAACATCGTTCCGTTGCTGGAAGCGAAGGACAGCTCGGAAATCGAAAACATCGTCACCACCACCGATCGCCTGTTCCAGTTTGCAGACGCAGAGGGCAACCAAGCGGACCCTGCCACCAAGGAAGCGCTGCGTTACCGTACGGCGCTGCACCACGGCTTTCAATCCTTGCGCAAGCGTCCGCTTTGCACTGCTACCGCTGTGGAAATCTGCCGCACGTTGAAGGGTGCGGAGATGGATATCCGGCGCGTGCCGGGTACGCAGCTCGCCAACGATCGGACCGGCGAGGTGATCTATACCCCACCCGAAGGCGAGGCGCGTTTACGCACTTTGCTGGCCAACTGGGAGCGCTTCCTTCACGAAGAGCAGGAGCTCGATCCGCTGATCCGGATGGCCGTGGGGCATTACCAGTTCGAGGCGATCCATCCGTTTGTCGATGGCAATGGTCGCACCGGCCGCGTTCTGAACATCCTGTTCCTGATTGAGCAGGATCTGCTCAGCTTGCCCATCCTGTACCTCAGCCGTTACATCATTGCCAACCGGGCCGACTACTATCGGCTGCTGCTTGACGTCACGCGTGAACAGGCTTGGGAACCGTGGGTGCTCTACATGCTCGAGGCAGTGGAAGAAACATCGCGTTGGACGATGGCAAAGATCGGTGCAATCCGCCGTCTGCATGAAGTCACCGTTGATCATGTCCGGTTGCGCGCGCCGAAGATCTACAGCCGGGAACTGGTCGACGTAATCTTCGAGCAGCCCTACTGCCGCATTTCCAACTTGGTGGAGAAGAATGTGGTGCAGCGGCAGGCGGCATCGCGCTATCTGAAGGAGCTCGTCGAAATCGGGGTGCTGCGTGAAACTAGCGTCGGCAAGGAAAAGCTGTTCATTCATCCCAAGCTCATGCGGCTGCTTGGGGATGATGGCAATCAGGTCGAGCCTTACACGTAACGCGATGAATTCCCCGTGGGCAGTGGCATGACATCAACCCAACAAGGAGGCAAGCATGGTCAAAGCAATCTACGTCAACCTCCAGGTCTCGGACCTGGCCCGCTCGAAGGCATTTTTCGAGGCGCTGGGGTTCGCGTTCAACCCGCAATTCACGAACGAGCAGGCGGCGGCGCTCGTCATTTCCGACACGATCTACGCGATGTTGCACACGCGCGAAAGCATCCTGCGCTTCACGAAAAAGGAGCTGGTCGATGCACGTTCCAGCACCGAGGTGTTGCTCGCGCTGCAGGTGGAGAGCCGGGAGGAGGTGGATGCGCTGGTGACTAAAGCACTGGAGCACGGCGGGCGGCAGGCGCGCGAGGCGGCGGATCACGGGTTCATGTATGAACGCTCGTTCGAGGACCCGGATGGGCACGTCTGGGAAGCGTTCTGGATGGATCCGGCCCAGATGGCTGGGTGACAGTGCGGGCCGAATTTACCTTGGAGTAAATGCCGCTTATTTCGAGCGTAAAGAGCGCTTGGGATCGATATAACGAGCAAGGGAGTCACCTTTGTCTCGCCGATACTTCCCGCAGGACTGACAACAGCGGCGCCGAGGCGAGCGATTGACCCCACGCGTCAATCGCTTCACGCACCGCTGCTACCATCTCCCCCACCATCGCCGCCCGCTCTCGCGCTCCTTCATGTCCGGCAATCAACCCGACCGCCCCGTTCAATCCCATGCTCTCCGCTTCGACGATCTGCTGATCGCCGAAGCAGTACGTGCCATCGAGCACGAAGGGCCGTTGGAGGACGAGGCCGAGATGCGGGACGCGTTTCGCTTTGCCGAAAGCCGGGAAGCACGCTTGCTGGAACGGGCGCGCTTGCTTGGGCAACGGCTGCGGCTCGACCTCGAGTTGCGGCAGTGGCGTGAGATGGCGTGGGTAGTCTGGCTGGGGCTGGCCGTGCTCGCCTTTCTTGCGGCCTACGGTATCGCTGCAGCAATCGTGGGCAGTGGCCGCAGCGTGAATGCAGTGACGGCTTTCTTCGCGCTGCTGGCGATGCCGAGCATGACGCTGTTGGTCTGGTTGGTCGCCGTGCTTTCAAATGGCGGCACGGGACTGTTCGCCCGACTTTCCTTTGGCAGTCTCCTGCTTGCCTTGCTCGCACGCATACCCGGTACGCGCAATCCGCATGCGCTGACGATGGCGCGCTCGGCGGCTATGGTGCTGCAGCGCGCGCGCCTGCTGCCTTGGGCTTTCGGTTTCGTCAGCCATGCAGTGTGGGCGGCAGCCTTTGTGCTGATCCTGGCCGCGCTGTGGTTTGCCTTTTCGTTCCAGCAATACCGGCTGACCTGGGAGACGACAATTCTTCATCCCGGTTTCTTCGTGCGCTTCGTCACGTTCACCGGTGCGCTGCCGCACGTGCTCGGCTTTCCCTTGCCGGATACGGCAACCTTGCTCGATCCCGCTGCGGCGAGCAGTGATCACCGCGCCTGGGCATGGTGGCTGATCGGCTGCGCTTGCGTGTACGGTTTGCTGCCGCGACTGGTGCTGGCTGTGCTGTGTTGGGCGGTATGGTGGCGCGGTGTGCGGCGCATGCATCTCGATACGTCGGAACCGTATTACCGGAAGCTGCTGGCACGCTTTGACGCGATGGAGCAATCGACAGTGGTGGATCGCGAGCATCGTGCAGGGCAGGAGGTTGCTGCACCGTCAGCCATTGGTGATGAAACCGGCATCGAGCACGCCGTGATCGGCTTCGAGCTGCCACCCGAACTGGCGTGGCCGCCGCAGCCCTTGCCACATGCGGCACTGATCGAACGCATTGCGGGAGCCGCTCATGAACGGCGCGCGCTGTTGGACAAGCTGGCTGTGTTGCGGCCGCGCGCACTGCTCGTCGTCTGTCATGCCGCTTCCAGCCCGGATCGCGGTACCGAGCGTTTTCTGCGCGAAGCGGCGCGCCATGCACGGCACACCGGCCTGCTGTTTGCGACGGCAGATGCGGCGACGGAAGACGCTGGAGGTGTGCAGCGCTGGCGTGCCTGGCTGCAGCAAACCGGCCTCGAAGCCATCGTTCACCTGACCGATGCCGCGCAGGCTGCGGCATGGCTGGAAGGCGCGCATGACTGAGCGAACGAATGCGCCGATTACCGTTGCCGTAGTCGGCCACACCAATGCCGGCAAGACTTCGCTGCTGCGCACGCTCACGCGTCACATCGCATTCGGCGAAGTCTCCGACCGCCCCGGCACCACGCGGCATGTGGAGGTAATCGACCTGAAGGTGGACGGCCACGCCGCCGTGCGCTTCTTCGATACGCCAGGGTTGGAAGATGCGGTCACGCTTGCGGATTACATGAAGGCGCTGGCCGATTGCCCGACGCCACCGGACCGCGTGCGCGCCTTTCTTCAAGGGCCGGAAGCGCAACGCGCGTTCGAGCAGGAAGCGAAGGTACTGCGCAAGATGCTCGATGTCGAAGCCGGCATCTACGTGATCGATACGCGCGAGCCGGTGCTGCCGAAGTTCCGCGCCGAGATCGAGATCCTCACCTGGTGCGCCAAGCCCATCATGCCGGTGCTGAACTTCGTGCGCGATGCGCGCACGCGCAAGGACGAGTGGCTGGCCACGCTTGCGGCCTACAACCTGCACGCGCATGTGCAGTTCGATGCGGTTGCGCCCTTCGTCGGTTCCGAGAAGCTGCTGTACCAGGACATGGCGACGCTGCTGCGCGAGCGGCGTGCTGAGCTGTCGCGCGTGGTGGAGGATCTGGAGTTCCAGCGTCGCGAGCGGCAAGCAGCGGGGGCGCGCATCGTCGCCGAGTTGCTGGTCTCGATGGCTGCCTTGCGGCGCGTGATTGCGCAGGAAGATTTCGAGCAGCCGCATCGGCGCGACAAGTTCGTGCGTGACTTTCGCCAAGCGGTGTTGCGTGCCTCGCGCACTGCCATCGACGATCTGCTGGCCGTGTATGGCTTCCGCCCGGAAGATGCGGATGCCGCGGTGCTGCCGTGGCTGGATGGGCGCTGGGAAGACGATTTGTTCAACCCCGAAACCCTGCGCGATGCCAGTCGCAAACTCGGCGCTGGTGCCGCAGTCGGCGCAGCGATCGGCTTGACGGCGGATATCGCGCTGGCCGGCCTTTCGCTCGGTGCGGGCACGGCATTAGGTGCGGCAATCGGTGGCATCGCCAGCCAGGGCTGGGGGCATCTCGGGCGCAGGCTGGCCAACAAGCTGCGCGGCATGCAGGAACTCACGCTGGAAAACGAAGTGCTGTTCGTGCTGGCGGCGCAGATGTGCGCTCTGTTGCGGGCACTGGAGCTGCGCGGGCATGCGGCGCAGGGAAAGATTGCAGCCGGCGGCGATGCGCATGTGGAGAAGGGCGAAGAGATCCGGCAACTCGTATCGACGCTACAGCCCGCACGCAGTCATCCCGAATGGGCGCCAGTCGAAGGCCGCCGTGCAACAAACGACGGCGCGCGCATGCGGCTGGTCGCGGACGTGAGTGAGCAACTGCGCAATCAGATCCAGACAAGTTCGAATTGAGCGCGCCGTTTTTCCCGGCGACGTTCAGCGCGGCCGACGGAAATCGTTGCCTATCCAGGTTTCCGCACTGTCGCGGCTGAGCTTGAAGTTGGGCGCCACCTGCACTTGCGCCAATTCTGCGCCATCAGCATCCAGGGCCGTCAACAGCGCATACGGCGCGTCGTCATCGGGCACGATGTCCAGCGTCACGCGGTACTGCACACCGTCCACTTCCACCATTACTTTCTTGTGCAATTGCGCATGCAGTTGCTGCTCGTGCCGGCGCAGCACTTCGGAAGCCGTCTTCACCAGCGTGTGAAAGGCCGGGGCATCCAGCGGCTTCGGGTTCTTCTTGTCGCGCCCCATGGTCCATGGGCCGACCAGTGCCGGCTCTGATTCACCATCCAGGATCATCTCGACGGCCCAGCCATCGTCATCCTGGTTCTTGATCACGCGTGCGGTTCAGCCGTCGTCACGCCAGAGGCGGTCGCTATGGATAGGGCTGTCGGCATCGGATGCGCCGTTGTCGTTTTCGGGAAAGCTGGGTGTGGAATCGTGCATGGGGTAGTCGGAAAAGTGAAAGCGGCATATGTAGCGGCCGCAAATGAAAAGTTGCGTACGTGCCTGACGCGGGCGGGGCTCGCTCTTCCTCGGCTCGGATGCTGCGCGCGTGCCCGTTTTTTGTCAGCCCGCTCTTTCCGGCGCGCCGACCCTGTTTGCCTGAATTTTGTGCAGTCTTCTTTCCCACAACGCGACACCCAGCCCCGCAAGGCAAATCATGGCCGCGCCAAGCGCCGTCACCAAGCCAGGCAGTTGATTGAAGACCAGCCATCCAAGCACGGTCGCCGCGATGATTTGCAGGTAACTGAACGGCGCGAGCAAGGTGGCCTGCGTGCGGCTGTACGCCATGATCTGCAGCCAGTGGCCGAGAAAGCCGGTGAATCCGGTTGAAACAAGCAGCAGCCACTGCCACGCCGAAAGCTCGGGAAGCTGCCAGAACCAGGGCAGCGCCAGCGTCAAGGTCACGGTGCCGAACAGGCCGCCGTAGTAGTTTGTGGTCAGCGGGTCGTCATGCGCGACCCGACGTGTGGCGACTTGAAAGAAGGCGAACACCAGCGCCGTCAGCAAGCCCAGCGCGATGCCGACAGGATCGAGTTGCGAGCCCGGTCGCACCACGATCAGCACGCCGGCAAACCCCACGATCACACCCAGCCAGCGATGCACGCGATGCGGTTCGTGAAGCAGCCAGGGGGCCAGCGCCATCAGGAACAGCGGCGCCATGAAATTCAGGGCCGTGGCTTCCGCAATGGGCAGCCGGCCCAGCACCGTGAAGAACAGGACAGTGGTGGCGATCATCAAGATGCCACGCACGAGCTGGCGCGATAGCGATTGGGTGCGGAATGCCGCCTTGCCGCGACGGGGCAGGAGCACGGCGCTCATGAGCAGCGTATGCACCGCATAGCGAAACCAGGTGACCATCATGACCGGAATCCCCGCCATGACCAGCCACTTGCCTGTGGTATCGAGCGTGGAGAGTGTCCACAGCCCAGCGATGTGAAGAAGGATGCCGCTCTTGTTCAAAACTGTTTCCGATTAATGAGTCGATTTTCGTCTCCACTTTCCGGTGGAGTGCCAATGATAGGTGCCTGCGTAAAAACCAGGCAGGCCGGGAGCGGATGGCGCATGGCCGTCAGCGCCGCGCGATGCGCAGCAGCAGCTCCACCAGCGCTCGCTTTCCCTTCCACGGCGCGCGCAGCAGGCCGCTGCCGGACCAGCGGCTCTGCACCATCACGCCGCGCTTCTTCGAAAACGTCTCGAAGCCATCGAAGCCGTGGTAGTGCCCCATGCCGCTCGGGCCGACGCCGCCAAAGGGAAGATTGTGCTGACCCAGGTGCAGCAGGCAGTCGTTGATCGTCACGCCGCCGGAGAGCGTGTGCTGCAGCACGTGGTCCTGACGCTGTGAATCCTCATCGAAGTAGTACAGCGCAAGCGGGCGCGGATGAGCGTTGATGGTGGCGAGCGCTTCGTCGAGCGTGTCGTAGAGCAGCACCGGCAATACCGGGCCGAAGATTTCTTCCTGCATCACGGCCATCGTTTCGGTCGGATTGAACACCAGTGTGGGCGGCAGGATGCGCGTCTCGCGTACGATGTTTTCCTGTGCCGGATTGAGCGTTACGACGCGCGCGCCCTGCGTTTCGGCGTCCGCAATCAGGTCCTGCAAGCGTGCATAGTGCGCGTCGCTGACGATGCGCGTGTAGTCGACATTCCCGAGAAACTGCGGATAGCGTTCGGCCACGACTTGCCGCGCGCAATCTTCGAACGCCCGTTCCTGGCTGCGATGCAGCAGCACATAGTCCGGCGCCACGCAGGTTTGGCCGGCGTTGTACAGCTTGGCCGTGAGGATGCGCGAGAGGGCCCGCGCCAGCGGATAGCTTTCGTGAATGAGCGCCGGCGATTTTCCGCCCAATTCCAGTGTCACCGGCGTGAGGTTGGCTGCCGCCGCCTGCATCACCATCTTCCCCACGCGCGTGGAGCCGGTGAAGAACAAATGATCGAAGGGCAGGGCGGTGAAAGCTTGCGCGAGTGCGGGGCCGCCGGTCGTACATGCGATGTAATCGGGTTGGAAAGTGTCGGCGACGATGCGCGCAATGACCGCAGCCGAACGCGGCGTGATTTCCGAAGGCTTGATCATCACATGATTGCCAGCCGCGATCGCATCGACCACCGGGCCGAGCGTGAGCAGGATCTGGTAGTTCCATGCGCCGATCACGCCCACCACGCCCAGCGGCTGGTACTGGTAGAAGGCGCGGCTCGGTTGCAGAAACCAGGACGTGGGCACTGGCTTGCGCCTCATCCAGCGCTTCAAGTGCGCACGTGCGTGGCGGATCTGGTCATAGAGCGGAAAGAGCTCCAGCAACAGCGTTTCTTCATGCGCGCGGCCGGAGAAATCGTCGGACACCGCTTGCAGCAGTTCGTCCTGATGCGCGTGCAAGCCGTCGCGCAAGCTCGCGAGTGCACGCATGCGCTGCCCGTAATCCGGTGCACCTTTTGCAAAGGCGCGCTGCTGTGCCTTGAAGCGCGCCGAAAGCTGCGCCGCTTCCTGCGCAGCGAGGTGGGTGTCGTCCACCGGCTTTACAGATCGAGCACCAGCGCGCCCTTGTGCGTTAGTTCCAGCATTGCGCCGTTGACTTCTGCCACGCCGGCTTCGATTGCGGTCTGGTGAATGGAATTGCTTGCGTCGTACTGCACCGGCGCACGACTGATAAGAACGACGGCGTCATAGACGGCCCGAGTGACGATCATGATGCTTCCTGCTGATGGGGGAGGGGGCACATCTTAACGGGATGACGGGGTGTCTGCTGCGTTGGAATAGTTGTCGTTCTTTGTATCCAGGCGCCAGATCAACGTGACCGGAGCAGTAGCGGAGCTGCGAGAAAGCAGGAACAGGTCTGTGCCATTTCCACGCGCATCCAATGCCGACCATTGCACTCTAAGCAGCAGGTCTTCGGTTCCGTCGTGGTCGAAGTCGGCGCGTGCGAGCACCACATAGTGCAGCTCGTCCTGCTTCGCTATGACTTTTGCAACTTCGGGAGCGATGATCCTTACCTTGGGTTTGCTTGCATGTCTGCCTATCGTGCCTGTGCCGCGGAGAACTGTTTCATTGTCTGAAACGTAGGGTGTGGCAGATGCAGGGAATGCGGCGACTGTCGACCTTACGAGCGGTCGAGGGAAAAAGCTGCGCTCTGCCGGGGCGCTCTCCGAGAATTTTTTGAGCGCTGCACAGTTGATGCGCAATAGCCGCAGCAAGGGAAATTGCGATTCGATGACGCTGTCGTCTGTTATCGATTCAACTTCCCGGCAGTGTTTGACACGGATGGCGCGACCGTCCTTGCTATCCAGTTCGTAATCCAGGGCAGCATCATCGTAGCCCTGGGCGCTTTCACTGGCGAGCCCGGTGAACTGCGCCGTGTTGAAGGTGCGAACCGGCGCCTTGCCCTCTGCCCCGAGGGAAGCAAAACACAGCGCAGTGATGGCAAGCCGCCGCGATATTTTTTTCATGCAGCCTCCTTGTTCTTCATATCGACGGCGGACAAGAACAGTCCTCGTACGTACTGGTTGCGCGCAACTGAAATCTGGGGACGATGGCTTTCCCGCGCCGCACCGTGCCAGTCGCCCGACTTGATGCAGCGATCCAGTTTCGGAAACCGGAGGGCTAAGCGGCTCGGCCCCAAGTTGAAGATCAGGTCGAACAACGCAAGCTGCACGGGTTCCGGGAGCCGGTCGAAGTCTGCGGGGTAGCCGTTCGCCCTGGTGTACAGCCGGGAAAGGTTTCGATAGAAGGATGCGACATGGTCATTTAGCAGCTTGTCCATGTCTTCGTTATTCATCACCAGAGTGGTGTAGTTACCGTACCAGCGCGCCACGTAGCCGGTTTTGAGCCCCTCGACCAAATCGTATTCCGCGTATTTTTCTTGTTCGGTCGCGGGACGGGGCGGAAATCCGTCCTGGATTTTGAGCATCGGCAGCGCTCCAGCCGCAGCTCGCGTGGAAACCAAGTGCCCAATCCCTACAGTGACCTTGCCTACTGAATCGCGATAGAAATGCGGTACACGGCTTTCGTACTCTTCGATCTTTTTGACTACCTGACGTCTTACATGCTGGAGCAAAGGCATCGCCACCTCTCTTGCTGAGAAAAAGAAATGCGATTCTGGCATCAGAAACTGAAATTGCAAATCATGCAATGGCGCGCTAGGCGGCTTTGGTCGCCACAGCCGCAAGACGCGGTGGTCAACGCTCTCATGATCGGCTACACGTGAACACAACCAGAGCACAGCAAACATTTCACACAGAAATTACGCCGCAGGAAGCGAACCGAGCTGCATTTCCGCTTGTCTATTCAGCGGTCGATTTCTGTATTTTTCGAACCAAGCTCCCCTCCAAACTCACTTATTCCCAAGTCTTGTAGAGATTAGGATCGACCCCATCTCCTCATAAGCCCTGCCAAGGTGTATCGTCTGAAACATGGGCATTCCCAAGGAAACTGCGTGAACCCGAATCAATCCCGTTTTGTCGTTGCTGCGCTCGTCGCATTCTTTCTTTTCTTCCTGTTCGGTCAATTGAGCGGCAATGCGCCCGCCAACGGCACGCCGATTGCCTATTCCGATTTCCTGAATCAGGTGAAGGCCAAGGAAGTGCGCGAAGTGGTGATCGAAGGCACCAAGGTGCGGGCCGTCACCAGCGACGGCGAAACGTTGACCACGAATACGACCTTGCTCGACCGCGGTCTGGTCAATGACCTGATTGCCAACGACATCAAGTTCGACGTCAAGCATCCCGAACAGCCGTCTTTCCTGTCGCAAGTGTTCATCTCCTGGTTCCCGATGATCCTGCTGATCGGCGTGTGGATCTGGTTCATGCGCCGCCAGCAGGGCGGGGGCGGCAAGGGCGGCTTGTTCTCGATGGGCAAGTCCAAGGCCCGCATGCAGGACGAGAATTCCAACCACACCACCTTCGCCGACGTCGCCGGTTGCGATGAAGCCAAGGAGGAAGTGGACGAGATCGTGGAATTCCTGCGCGACCCGCGCAAGTTCCAGAACCTGGGCGGCCGCATTCCCAAGGGCATCCTGCTGGTCGGGCCTCCGGGCACCGGCAAGACCTTGCTGGCGCGTGCAATGGCCGGCGAAGCGCGCGTGCCGTTCTTCACCATTTCAGGTTCCGACTTCGTCGAAATGTTCGTCGGCGTCGGTGCCTCGCGCGTGCGCGATTTGTTCGAGCAAGCGAAGAAGCATGCACCCTGCATCGTGTTCATCGACGAGATCGACGCGGTCGGTCGTTCGCGCGGCAGTGGCATGGGCGGCGGCAACGACGAGCGCGAGCAGACGCTGAACCAGATGCTGGTCGAGATGGATGGCTTCGAGCCGAACTCCGGCATCATCGTCATCGCTGCCACCAACCGCGCCGATGTGCTGGACAAGGCATTGCTGCGTCCGGGCCGCTTTGACCGCCAAGTGATGGTCGGCCTGCCCGACATCCGCGGCCGCGAGCAGATCCTGCGCGTGCACGTGCGCAAGGTGCCGATCTCGTCCGATGTGCAGATCGAGGTTCTGGCCCGCGGCACGCCCGGCTTCTCCGGCGCCGAGCTGGCCAACCTGGTCAACGAAGCTGCTTTGTTTGCCGCCCGTCGCAACAAGTCGGTGGTGGACATGCAGGATTTCGAAGACGCCAAGGACAAGATCATCATGGGTCCGGAGCGCAAGTCCGCCGTGATGCGCGAGGAAGAGCGCCGCAACACGGCCTACCACGAGTCCGGCCACGCGGTCGTCGCCAAGCTCTTGCCCAAGGCCGACCCGGTGCACAAGGTCACAATCATGCCGCGCGGCATGGCGCTGGGGCTGACGTGGCAGTTGCCCGAGCATGACCGTGTGAACATGTACAAGGACAAGATGCTGGAAGACATTGCCATCCTGTTCGGCGGCCGCATCGCGGAAGAGATCTTCATGGGCCAGCAATCGACCGGCGCCTCGAATGACTTCGAGCGTGCGACCAAGATGGCTCGTGCGATGGTGACCCGCTTCGGCATGTCCGAAGTGCTGGGCACGATGGTCTACACCGACGAACAGGACGGCTACGGCATCAGCTCGCGCACGGTCTCGGAAGAGACCCAGCAGAAGGTGGACGAGGAAATCCGTAGCATCCTCGACCAACAGTACGCGCTGGCGCGCAGCCTGCTCGAAGCGAACAAGGACAAGATCGAGGTGATGGCCAATGCCTTGCTGGAATGGGAAACGCTGGACGCCGACCAAGTGAGCGACATCATGGCCGGCAACCAGCCGCGCCCGCCGAAGGTCATTCCCGAGAAGCGCACGCCACCGCGTACCGGTGGCATGGGTCCGGTGGTGTCGCCGGCGTAAGGGGCGACAGGTTTGTCGTTCTCGCGCAGGCGCACTGCTGTCCGGAATAAATTTATTGACACGGAAGGGTGAAATGCGCGGTCCGGTTCCCTCCCCCTCCTAGGGGGAGGGCTAGGGTGGGGGTGTGAACGTAATA
>DATBUE010000463.1:0-3831 GCA_036516375.1 Noviherbaspirillum sp.
ATCGGCGAGCTGGTCAGGGCGAATCTTAGGCCAGCCTTCCCGCCGCAATCGTGATCGTACGACCGCAGCGTGCCGCAATCGAAGGATCGTGCGTGACCAGCACCAGGGTCGAGCCGCGTTCCTGGTTCAGGTCGAACATCAAGCGGATCACCGCCTCACCGGTTGCAGCGTCCAGGCTGCCCGTGGGCTCGTCGGCAAACAGCAAGGGCGGTTCGGTCACGAAGGCACGTGCCAGTGCGACGCGCTGTTGCTCGCCGCCGGACAGGAACTTCGGGTAATGACCGAGACGCGACGAAAGGCCGACCCGTTCCAGCATCGCCTGCGCCTTTTCGCGTGCCGCGCCATCGCGTCGCAATTCCAGCGGCAACATCACGTTTTCCAGTGCGGTCAGATGCGCGAGCAACTGGAAGGACTGGAACACGAAACCGAGCTTTTCCTGGCGCAATCCGGCGCGTCCATCCTCATCCAGGGCATAGATGTCCACCCCATCCAGCCGGACTGTGCCATCGCTCGGAACATCGAGGCCGGCGAGCAGACCAAGCAGGGTCGACTTGCCCGAGCCGGAAGCGCCGACGATGGCCAGCGTCTCCCCGGCATGAACAGTAAAATCGATGTCGCTCAGGATGGTCAATTCGCCGCTGGCGTCGGTAACCCGCTTGCCCAGGCGTTCGACCCGGATCGCAGGAATCAATGAGGAAGGCTCCGTCATGCAGAAAGTAAGACCGTTGGGGAATGTGATGCGGATGTGGCACAGCGTGCTGCTGCTGGCCCTGTTGTTGTTCGCGGGGACTGCGCATTCTGCATCAAAAACCATCCTCGTGCTGGGTGACAGTCTCTCTGCGGAATACGGCCTGGAGCGCGGCGCGGGCTGGGTTCGACTGCTGGAGCAGCGACTGAAGAACGAACGCATCGACGCGCAAATCGTCAATGCCAGCATCAGCGGCGAAACCACCAGCGGCGGACGCAGCCGTCTGCCGGCCCTGCTGAAAGAGCATGATCCGGACGTGGTCGTGATCGAACTGGGCGGCAATGACGGCTTGCGCGGGCTGCCGGTGCGGTCAGCGCAAGCCAATCTGCGCGAAATGATTCACGCCGCCCAGAGCTCGGGGGCGCGCGTGCTCCTGCTCGGCATGCAGATCCCGCCCAACTACGGGCGCGCTTACACCGAGCAGTTCACCAAGATGTACGCGCGTCTGGCGCGCGATATGAAAGTCACGCTGGTGCCCTTCTTCCTGGACCAGGTCGCCGACCGACCCGACCTGTTCCAGGCGGACCGCATCCATCCGACCGCCGAAGCGCAGCCCGTAATGTTGAACAACGTCTGGCCGAAGCTGGAGACGCTGCTGCGCCGGTAAAGGCGCGTACCAACTCATTCAGGTACGCAGATCGACCCAGTCGAAACCCTGCTCCTGACACGCGACACGGATTTCCAGCTCCCCCTCCTCCACCACGCTACGCAAGGCTTGCAACGCCAGGTCAGGCGTATTGTTCTGCTGGCTCAGGTGGGCCGCCACCACGATATGCAGGCGCGAGCGATCCACTGCCTGCAGGATGGATGCAGCCGTATCGTTGGACAAATGCCCGTAATCGCCACCGATGCGCTGCCTCAGCGAGGGCGGATAGGTGGAATTGGCGAGCATGGTGCGGTCGTGATTGCACTCCAGCAGCAGAGCGTCGCAATGGCCGAGTGCGTGGATCATGTGCGGCGTCGCGTGTCCGGCATCAGTCAAGACGCCGAGCCGGTGCCTGCCGTCGGAGGCAACGTACTGCACCGGCTCGCGCGCATCGTGCGGCACCGTGTAGGGAAGAAGTTAGAGGGCGCCGATGCGTAGCGGCATGCCGTCGCGGCAAACTCTGACCTCGACATCGGCACAAAGGCGTTCGACAGCCTGTAGCGTTCCAAAGGAGAGCCAGACCGGGATGCGGTGCCGGCGCGCAAACTTGAAGGCACCGCCGACGTGATCCTGGTGTTCGTGGGTGACGACGATGGCGTCGATCTGCTCGGGTCGCAGCCCCAAACGCGCCAAGCGGCGCTCGGTTTCGCGCACGGCGAAACCGCAATCGAGCATTACGTAGGTGGAATCCGCAGCGCTGTCATCCGCGCCGCAAATCAACAGGCCGTTACCCTCGCTCCCGCTACCTAGACTCGCAAACTTCAATGCTGCCTTGCTCGTTTCTGGGCGTCGGTGACTCGGGTAGCGCTCAATGACTGCTCAGCGCAACTGTTCGTTGAGCAGCGAAAGGATGCGGTCGCCAGTCTTCGACGATTCCGGCTGGCCGTTATTGTCGAGCACGGAAATGCGGCTGATCTCGCCAGTCTGCTTGACCTGCACGCGATAACGCTGGGCGTCGCGTGCCTTGTCCTTGCTGGAGCTGAATGGGTTCATGCGCGCAAAGAAGCCCTTCTTGCCCGGCTCCTGCTCCACTTCGGGGGCCACGTAGCGCACGAAGTAAACGCCGGCCGAGCGGTCACGATCCTCGACGGTGAAGCCAACGCGGTCCAGTGCAAGACCGACGCGACGCCAAGCGCGCTCGAAGCTCTCGTCGACCTCGACATGTCCGCCATTGCTGTTGCGTACCAGCTTGGAGCGTGCCGGCTGCGACGCGGCATTCGCCACTTCGGCCTTGGCTGCCGCCTGTTGCGCACCCAGGTGCGACATCAGGCGTGCCAGGAATTCCGCCTCCAGTTCCGGGTCTGCAGGCTTCGGCGTCCAGATCGTGCGATCTTCCTGATTGCCGACGAAGACTTCTTCGAGGCGGCGATGGCTGATATAGACCTCCGTCACGCCGTCACCGGTTCGTTCCAAACGCGTGCGGAACTTGTCGCGCTCGCCGGTCGAGTACAGCGAGTCCAGCACCTTGCCCAAGGTGTTGCGGATGACGTCCTGCGGCAGCTTCGCGCGGTTCTCGGCCCAGTCTGTTTCGATGATGCCGGCTTCAGGGGACTCGATATGGATCAGGAACCCCATGTCTTGCCAGAACTGCTTGATTTCCGGCCACAACTCCTCGGGCACGTCCTTGATGACCAGCCAACGCTGATCCCCGGCGCGCTCGATACGCATGTTGTCCGCCGCTTTCGGGGCGACGGTCTTGATCGCCGACGGGCGCGTCTCCTGTTGCAGCGCATAACTGGACGCGGTGGCGACGTTGGCCTTGGGCACCGAGTAGCGATTCTCCCTCTGCAACTGCGTCAGGTCCGGCGGCACTTCGAGCGTGCGCCCTTTGCCGGCGCTTTTGTAGTCGATCCGGTCGCCTTCCATCATGGAATTGAACGACCCGCATCCCGCAAGCGCACCGAGACTCAGCGCAATCAGAAAGCCACGGGCGGGGGAAAAGGGATGCATGCGATTTCTCATGTAGATGACGAGGAGGGAGAGTTTCCGGGCAGGCAAAAAACGGGCGTTATTGTAATACACCGCCCTCGCGCAACGCCCCGATTACAGCCTCGTGGTGAGCGGCGCCCAACTGCACCAGCGGCAGGCGCAAGCCGGCCTCGATCTTGCCCATCTGCGCCAGCGCCCACTTCACCGGAACCGGATTCGGTTCGATGAAAAGCTTGTTATGCAAGGGCAAAAGGCGGTTATTGATGGCAACTGCTTCGGCGACTTTTCCGGCCCTCGCCGCAGCACATAGTTCGTGCATCAGACGCGGAGCCACGTTCGCGGTGACCGAAATGTTGCCCTTCGCTCCGCAGAACATCAGCGCCATTGCCGTCGGGTCGTCGCCGGAATAGACGGCAAACTCCTTCGGAGCAAGACGAATCAGGTCACTGCCGCGCGCGATGTTGCCGGTTGCATCCTTGATTCCCACCACGCCAGGCACTTGCGCCAG
>DATBUE010000464.1:0-2164 GCA_036516375.1 Noviherbaspirillum sp.
CGGTAGCCGCCGCGTAAGCAGCATCCACGGATTTCATTAAGGGATCGATGCCGCTTCCCTTCAGGGCCGAGATGAAATGGAATTTGGCAAAGAACAGGAAGTTCAGCTTGCGCTCCATGTCCATCTTGATTGCATCGCGACGGTCGCTGTCGAGGCCGTCCCATTTGTTGACCCCAACCACTAGGGCGCGCCCGGATTCGAGCACAAAGCCGGCGATGTGCGCGTCTTGCTCGGAGATATCCTGCTGCGCATCAAGCAGCAGAACGACGACATGCGCTTCCGAAATGGATTGCAAGGTCTTGACGACCGAGAATTTCTCAACGGCTTGAAATACCTTGCCTCGCCGCCTTATTCCCGCAGTGTCGATCAAGGTGTAATGTCTGCCCTGACGTTCGAAGGGAATTTCAATCGAATCACGCGTAGTACCTGGCATGTCGAACGCGATCACACGCTCCTCGCCAAGCAAAGTATTGATCAGCGTGGACTTGCCGACGTTGGGGCGGCCTACGATCGCTATCCGCACGCCCTTGTCATGGTGCTCCGGTTCGCTCTCGACGTTCTGCATGCCGGCACGCGCCAGGTCGAGCGCTTCCTTGACCAAGTCCGCCACGCCATCGCCGTGGGCCGCCGAGATGACATAGGGATCACCAAGCCCCAGCTCATAGAAATCTGCCGTCACGGACGTGTATTTCATCCCCTCGGCCTTGTTCACCACGAGCATGACCGACCGCCCGGACTTCCGAAGAAAATCCGTGATGGTCTTGTCGTGCGGAGTCAGTCCCTGCCGTCCATCGACGATAAACACCACCACGTCGGCTTCGGCCACGGCTTGCTTGGTCTGCTTGGCCATCTCCATCATGATGCCTTCCTTCGCGACCGGCTCGAAGCCGCCGGTATCGATGACGAGGAAAGGCTCTTCGCCGACGCGTCCTTCACCGTAGTGCCGATCGCGTGTGAGACCAGGCAGATCCGCGACCAGAGCGTCACGCGAACGCGTAAGCCGGTTGAACAACGTTGATTTTCCAACGTTGGGTCTACCTACTAATGCAATTACCGGCTTCATCAAAATTCCTAATTTACGGCGCTGCAGTCACGAATGCCGCGACTGTTCCAGCCTGAGTCTGGAACACGGTCATGCGCTCGGCCACAGGCAGGGACGCCTGGACGCGGCTGCCGTCGGTACCCACGCGCGCGACGAAGGCACCATCCTCGCGCGACAGGAAATGAACGTAGCCCTCGTAATCCCCGACGGCCACCGCAGTGCCGGACGGAGCGGGAGCGGAGAGGCGGCGATTCGCAAGCTTCGTGTTGCGCCATGCACTCACCCCCGAGGCGCGGGTGAAGGCCGTGACGGCACCACTGATATCGGCGACATAGACGAAACGTTCGTCCACGCCAACACCCGTTTCACTTGAGGCTTCACGCGCCCAACGGGGGCTACCGGTGGTCAGATCAAAGCAAGCTACGCGCCCTTGATAGGCAACCGCGCATACCTCGTTTCCGGCGATGACAGGAGAGCCGGAGACATCCGCGATGCGCTCCAACTCGGTCGTGCCGCGCGGCTCGCCCACGGCAACTTCCCACTGCGGTGCACCGTTGGCGAGGGCAAGCGCAATCAGTCGTCCACCAGGCAAGGCCACGAATGCGTTCTGGTTCACGATCTCGATGCCGGGTGCGCTGCGCAAGGTCAGCGGGGGCGCAGTACGCTGCGCCACCCAGCGTCGCTCACCACTCTGGGCGTCGTAAGCGGCGATGCGATTGTCAATGCTGCGGACAATCACAAGGCCCTGCCCAACTGCCGGGGCCGACAGAACCTCGCTGGATGCCTGAGCAGTCCAGCGCTGCTTGCCGGATGCATCGAAGACCATCAGCACGCCCTGCTCTGCCACCACTGCGACTGTCGAATCGTCCGCGCCCACGCCTGCTGTCAGCGGAACACCTGCGCCAACGCGCCACAGTGCACGCCCGGTCCCGGCATCAAGGCGAGCGAGGCTGCCGTCTGCTGCCGCCACATAGATGCTGTCCCCCGCAGGTGCCGGGGTAAACGTGTAACTTCCGGCGCCGCCGATCTGGAAACTCCACGCAGTACGAACGGAAAGTGTCGGACGAATTTCCTGCAATTCAGCAGGCACGTGCCGCGATGATTTTTTCGAAGCGAACGGAT
>DATBUE010000465.1:0-7428 GCA_036516375.1 Noviherbaspirillum sp.
CGACAAGCTGGGCGTGACCAAGCTCTTCGTGCTCGACACCAATGTGCTGATGCACGATCCGACTTCGTTGTTCCGTTTCGAGGAACACGATGTTTATCTGCCGATGATCACGCTCGAAGAGCTGGACGATCACAAGAAAGGCATGTCGGAAGTCGCGCGCAATGCGCGGCAGGTCTCACGCACACTGGATGCACTGGTCAGCGGCGTGGAAGAAGACGCGATCGAGGCCGGCATTCCTCTGGCCAAGCTCGGCAACAGCGATGCCAAGGGCCGCCTGTATTTCCAGACCCAGTTGCGCGATGTGAAGGCACCGGAAGGCCTGCCGGTCGGCAAGGCTGACAATCACATACTCGGCGTCGTGCAGGCACTCGGAGCGCAGCAACCGGGCCGGCCCATCGTACTGGTGTCCAAGGACATCAACATGCGCATCAAGGCGCGCGCGATCGGCTTGCCGGCGGAAGAGTATTTCAACGACCACGTACTGGAAGACACCGACCTCCTGTACTCCGGGGTCACCCAGCTTCCCGACGATTTCTGGAACAAGCATGCCAAGGGCATGGAATCCTGGCAGGAAAACAAGCACGGCACCGGCTACACCTTCTACCGCCTCACCGGCCCGCAGGTGCCCTCCCTGCTGATCAACCAGTTCGTGTTCCTCGAACCCGGCAACGGTGAGCCCTCGTTCTACGGCCAGGTCAGGCAGATCAACGGCAAGACTGCCGTGCTGCAAACCCTGCGTGACTACACGCACGGCAAGAACAGCGTATGGGGCATCACCGCGCGCAACCGCGAGCAGAATTTCGCGCTGAATCTGCTGATGAATCCGGAGTGCGATTTCGTCACCCTGCTCGGCCAGGCCGGCACCGGCAAGACCCTGCTCGCCCTGGCCGCCGGCTTGGCTCAGGTTCTGGAGACCAAGCTCTACAACGAAATCATCGTGACCCGGGTGACAGTGCCCGTGGGCGAGGACATCGGCTTCCTGCCGGGCACGGAAGAGGAAAAGATGGGTCCGTGGATGGGTGCCTTCGACGACAACCTGGAAGTACTGAACAAGTCGGACAACGACGCCGGGGAATGGGGCCGCGCCGCCACGCAGGATCTGATCCGCTCGCGCATCAAGATCAAGTCGCTCAACTTCATGCGTGGACGCACGTTCGTCAACAAGTTCCTGATCATCGACGAGGCACAGAACCTGACGCCGAAGCAGATGAAGACGTTGGTCACACGCGCTGGTCCGGGCACGAAGATTGTTTGCCTGGGTAACATTGCCCAGATCGACACTCCCTACCTGACCGAAGGCTCGAGCGGCCTGACCTATGTAGTCGACCGCTTCAAGGGCTGGGCCCATAGCGGGCACGTGACGCTGGCGCGCGGCGAACGCTCACGTCTGGCCGACCACGCGAGCGACGTGCTCTGAGGGCGAGCCGCCGACAAGGCGCGCGTCTATTGCGTCTATTGCACCAAAAGAAAAAGCCCCGCGTTTGCGGGGCTTTTTCATGCTTGCTGACTGCGGCCTGCTTACTGCTTGCCGCGCCGGCCGGTGGAGGTGCTTTCCGCTGCCTCGCCGGTGCGCCGCACCGCGTCGGCTGCGCCTTCTGCCGCCTGCTCTCCGGCACGCATCGCGCTACGGGTATAGCCTGCCGCACTCTCGGCCGCACGTCCCATGTTGTCGCGCGCAGCGTTCATGCTGCGTGAAGCCATGCTGGTTGCATCGCGAAATGCCGACTCCCACATCGAGAACATGTTCATCATTGGATTGGTCATGTCAGCACTGGTCGCCCCAGCGGCGGATTCACCGCCCTCAGTCTGGCCGGTGGTCTGCGTGCTGATGTCTTCGATGTACTGCTGGATCGACTTGCCCATCTCGCCTTGCATCTCCGCTATCACGCGAATGATCTCGGCCTGGTAGTTCACGGCGCCGTTCGAATTACGCTGCAACAGCACGTTTGCGAAATTCGCCCCTCCACCTTCATTACCGCTTGCCATCGAACGAGCAAGGTCCAGTTGATCGCTCACAGCGCGATGCGTGGCTTCGAGCACGAGGCGGTCGAGTTTTTCCGTTCCTGTAAAAAAGGCGTCGGCGAGGCGACGGGACGCCTCCAACTGTGACTGATATAGATTGGCGATGGGCATCGTCATGGCCGTGGCTTGCATGCGTTTCTCCTGTTGGTCCGTTTTCGAACGCGCTATTCTCGACGCTTTGCACGCCGCTTGAGATGGCAAGGGCGCGGGGCTTGAGGCCGGTCAAAGCATTTGCCTTTTCACACACATCCAAAAGCGAGCAGGCAGCTCACGCCTCAGGATGGCAACAAGATGTTGCGAAGGCGGGGTTCGCGTATTGCGGCAACGGCCCAGCGAGTATAATTTCCGCCTCGCACAGAAGGTACGCCGCCGTCTGCAAGGCGGGAAAAGCCGGGAGCCGGTTTTTCCAGCGCATGGGTCGCTCCGAAGCGGCCCTTTTTATTGTCCGCCCGGCTTTCCGGCTGCTTCATCACTACCCACCATGTCCAAGAATCCAGGCAGCAAGCCGATCGACATCAAGATCTCAACCGTAGTCGCCGTTTCAGCCATCCTGCGCACGCTCGACATCGCCACACTCGAAGCCGCGATGCAAGCCATGACTGGCGGCGCCGCGGATTACTTCGACAACGAGTTCGCGGTCCTCGATATCAACGCGTGCCAGGACGGCAGCATGCCGGAGTGGAACAGGCTGATTGCCCTGTTCAAGTCCTTCAATCTGAACCCCGTCGCCGTGCGCGGCCCGCGCGCCGAATGGATCGCCGCCATTCAGGAAAGCGGGCTGTCGATCGATACCCTGGCCCAGCCACGCGAAGAGCGCAGCACGCCGGTTGCCGCCCCCGTGCCGGCCGCTCCGCCGGCACCGGAACCAGCCGCGAGTGCCGCCCCGCCCCCCTCTACGTTCGGAACGATGATCATCGACACGCCGGTACGTGCGGGCCAGCGCATTTATGCGCGGGGCGTGGATCTGGTGGTGACCGCCATCGTCAACGCCGGTGCCGAGCTGATCGCCGACGGCAGCATCCATGTCTATGCGCCGCTGCGCGGCCGCGCACTGGCAGGCGCCAGCGGCAATGCGGATGCGCGCATCTTCGCGCTCTCGATGGAAGCGGAGCTGGTGTCGGTGGCCGGGGTCTACCGGACCTTCGAGAGCGGACTGCCGGCAGACGTAGCCAAGAAGGCCGCCCAGGTGCGGCTTGCTGGCGACCGTATCGATGTGCTATCCATTCGCGCCTGAAATTCCACCTGTTATTCTTCGCGCGCTAGAAATTTTTCAGTAAAAAGGAGCTTTTGTGGCAAAGATCATCGTTGTAACGTCGGGCAAGGGCGGGGTCGGCAAGACCACCTCCAGTGCCAGCTTTGCATCCGGCCTAGCAATGCGCGGTCACAAGACCGCCGTCATCGACTTCGACGTCGGCCTGCGCAACCTGGATCTGATCATGGGTTGCGAACGGCGTGTCGTCTATGACCTGATCAACGTGATCAACAAGGAAGCCACGCTGAACCAGGCGATGATCAAGGACAAGCACTGCGAGAACCTGTTCATCCTGCCCGCCTCGCAGACGCGCGACAAGGAAGCGCTGTCCGAGGAAGGCGTCGAGCGTGTGCTCAACGACTTGGCCGGCATGGGCTTCGAATACATCGT
The DNA here is from genome assembly GCA_036516375.1 of Noviherbaspirillum sp. Lineage (GTDB taxonomy): Bacteria > Pseudomonadota > Gammaproteobacteria > Burkholderiales > Burkholderiaceae_D > Noviherbaspirillum. The sequence continues at coordinate 3,665 of DATBUE010000465.1, forward strand.
CTGCGATTCCCCGGCCGGCATCGAGCATGGCGCCGTGATGGCCCTGACCTTCGCCGACGAAGCCATCGTGGTCACCAACCCGGAAGTTTCCTCGGTACGCGACTCCGACCGCATCCTCGGCATCATCCAAGCGAAGTCGCGCCGTGCACTGAAAGGCGACACACCCGTCAAGGAGCACCTGCTGATCACGCGCTACGTACCCAAGCGCGTCGAGGCTGGTGAAATGCTGTCCTACACCGACGTGCAGGAAATTCTGCGCATTCCGCTGATCGGCATCATCCCGGAGTCCGAATCGGTGCTGCATGCCTCGAACCAAGGCACGCCGGCGATCTATATGGCCGACAGCGACGTGGCCGATGCCTACCAGGACGTCGTGGCCCGCTTCCTCGGCAACGAGATGCCGCTGCGCTTCACGACTTACGAAAAACCCGGCCTGTTCCAGCGCCTGTTCAAGGGGAAGTGATATGTCTTTGCTTTCCTTCCTGTTCACCAACAAGCCAAAATCCGCGAACGCGGCCAAGGAACGCCTGCAGGTCATCATTGCGCGCGAACGCAATGGTCTCGATGGCCCTGACTTCCTGCCCGCCCTGCACAAGGAATTGATCGCGGTAATTTCGAAATACGCCAGGGTCGATCCGGAAGACATCAAGATCTCGCTCGACCGCCAGGGCAACCTGGAAGTCCTCGACGTGAACGTGGTGTTGCCGGACGCCGTACCCGGCAAGTAAGCCGCCCGATGCGCAAACAGAAAGCCGCAGGCCCGATTGCAGGGCCTGCGGCTTTTTTTATGCCTGCGGGATCAATCCTGTTTCAATGCAGTTGATGCTTCAGGTTCGACAACTGCTCATGGACCTGGATCACCGCATCCTTCAACTGGGGATCGACCTGTCCGCCGCTCTCGCACGCGGCCTTGGCCTTGTCCCCCAGTTCTTCAAGCTGATCCACACACTCGCGAATGCGGTTCTCATCCTGCGACTGAATGACCGAGCGCGCCTGGGAGGACTGCTGGTCCAGCTGCTGGATGCAATCCTTCAAATCCATCGGGACCGAAGCAGTGGATTCGCACCGTTGCGCCGCCTCGCGAATGGCGGCTTCGGCCTGGTTGTATTGCTGCTGAATCTGGTTGCCGCTGATCATGGTTCGGATCCTTTCTTTTCTTTGGTAGAAGGACAACAGGGTAGGTTTGGATGAAGGCGTCGGCACCGAGTTCCGGTATTTTCTGAGCAACTTCCGGCGGCCGCGCCAGTCTCAGTACGCTGGCCTTCGCCGCATATCGATTCCGGTACAATCCGCCGCACCATGCAGACCCCCACCCCGCTTTTTTCCTACCCGCGCCACCGCCCCGCCGATACGCAACCCGCCCCCTTCCTGCCGATGTCGCGCGCCGAAATGGAGGCGCTGGGCTGGGATTCCTGCGACGTCATCCTGGTAACAGGCGACGCCTACATCGACCATCCGAGCTTCGGCATGGCATTGATCGGACGCTTGCTGGAAAAGCAGGGATTCAGGGTCGGGATCATTAGCCAGCCGGACTGGCATTCGGCTGACGCATTCCGTGCACTCGGCAAACCAAACCTGTATTTCGGGGTCACCGCGGGCAACATGGATTCGATGGTCAACCGCTACACCTCGGAACGGCGCATCCGTTCCGAGGATGCCTATACACCCGACGGCGACCCGAACCGCCGTCCCGATCGCGCGGTGATCGTCTACGCCCAGCGGGCGCGCGAAGCTTATCCGGACGCGAACATCGTCATCGGCAGCATCGAGGCCAGCCTGCGTCGCATCGCCCAGTACGATTACTGGTCGGACAAGGTACGACGCTCTGTCCTGCCCGACTCCAAGGCCGACATCCTCTTGTACGGCAACGCCGAACGCGCCCTGATCGCGCTCACGCACCGGCTTGCCGCCGGCGAACCGATCAAGGAAATCCGCGACCTGCGCGGCACGGCCTTCATGGTGCCGAGCGGCTGGAAGCCTGGTGCCGACTGGGCAGAGGCGGATTCGACTCGCTATGACACGCCCGGCAAGGTGGAACCCCATCCGGACCCGTACGAAATGAAGGAAAAAGCGCCGTCCGCCTGCGGCACGGAATCAAAACCCGCCGAACAGCCAGTGCGACTGCTGACCCGCGAAGAGCGGCAGGCGCTGCTCCAGGAGCAGCGCGCCAAAACGGTGGTGCGATTGCCTTCGTATGAGGCGGTGAAGGACGATCCGATCCTGTACGCACACACCTCGCGCATGCTGCACCTGGAGTCGAATCCCGGCAACGCACGCGCCTTGGTGCAAGCGCACGGCGAGCGCGACGTCTGGCTCAATCCGCCGCCGCTGCCTTTGGCCATGGACGAGATGGATGGCGTGTATGACCTGCCCTATGCACGCGCCCCGCATCCCAGCTATGGCAAGGCGCGCATTCCAGCTTGGGAAATGATCCGTTTCTCGGTCAACATCATGCGCGGCTGCTTCGGCGGCTGTACCTTCTGCTCGATCACGGAGCACGAAGGCCGCATCATCCAGAGCCGCTCCGAGCGCTCCATCCTGCGCGAGATCGAATTGGTGCGCGACAAGACCAAGGGCTTTACCGGGACGATTTCCGACCTCGGCGGGCCCACGGCCAATATGTACCGCCTCGCCTGCAAGGACAAGAAGATCGAGGAATCCTGCCGCCGCCTGTCCTGCGTGTATCCGAGCATCTGTAGCAACCTGAACACGGACCACGGCAAGCTGATCCAGCTCTATCGCAAGGCCCGCGCCATTCCCGGCGTCAAGAAAATCCTGGTCAGCTCCGGGCTGCGCTACGACCTTGCCGTGAAGTCGCCGGAATACGTGAAGGAACTGGTCACACACCACGTCGGCGGTTTGCTGAAGATCGCGCCGGAGCATTCGGAAGAAGGCCCGCTGTCGAAGATGATGAAGCCGGGCATGGGTTCCTACTACAAGTTCAAGGAGATGTTCGAGCGCTATTCGAAGGAAGCCGGGAAGGAGCAATACCTGATTCCTTACTTCATCGCCGCGCATCCGGGTACGACCGATGAGGACATGCTGAACCTCGCGCTCTGGCTCAAGCAGAACAACTTCCAGCTCGATCAGGTCCAGAACTTCATGCCCACGCCAATGGCGATGGCAACGGCGATGTACCACGGCCGTAAGAACCCGCTGCGCAAGATCTCGGCGGATTCGGAAACGGTGGAAACGGTACGCAGCGGCAAGACCCGCCGTCTCCATAAAGCCTTCCTGCGCTACCACGATCCGGAAAACTGGCCCATCCTGCGCGAAGCGCTCGCCCGCATGGGCCGGGTCGATTTGATCGGAAATACCGAGCGCCACCTCGTTCCGCGCGCTGGCAGCGGCCTTGCCACTCCTCGTCGCCCCTCGGCCCCACTGCGTACACCGTCAGCACCAACACGAGCGCGTGCGCGGCCCGCGCAGGCCCAGGCGCGTGGCCGGCGCAAATAGGCAGGCAAGTGCCGCACTCATTCACCAGCCGAATAACAGTTATCGCCACAATAAAGCGGACATCAGAGGGAGGCTTCGTTAAGATTGCACCTGTCTCCTCCAACTCTTCTTGAATTGGATTTACCCGCAAGCCGCAAGGCCTGCGGGTTTTTTTTTGCCTTCGCATCAGCAATTCCTCAGACGAGTCGAGTTTGAAAGCAAGATTCGGAGTGCGGCCCACGCATGGGCTGGCTACACTTCCCCGGCAGTCAAGCAATGGAGGAAGTGATGAGCAGAGCTAGCGAGGATGCAACAGTGGCGGATGCACC
>DATBUE010000466.1:0-1979 GCA_036516375.1 Noviherbaspirillum sp.
TCCGGCTTCAAGCCGGCCTGCTTGAACACCACGCCCTTCAACACCGTATCCGCGGTGCTGCCTTCGGCCTGCGAAGCCAGCGTCTTGCCCTTCAGGTCGGCGATCTTGTCGATGCCGGCGCCTTCGCGCACGATCATCGCGTGGTAACCGTTCTGCGCACCGCCGACCACCTTCAGGTCGGCCCCCTTGGAAGCCCACGCGATGGCATTGGTGAAGCCGAGCACGCCCGAGTGCAACTGGCCGCCGACGATGGCCTTGATCAGGTCGGTGCCGGACTTGAACTCGATCAGTTCCACATCCAGTCCGTGCTTCTTGTACAGGCCTGCCTTGTCGGCCAGGATCGCTTGCGCGTCATCCATCACGCGTAGGTAGCCGACCTTGAATTTTTCCTGGGCCATCGCCGGTGCGGCGAAGGTGGCGACAACCAGGGCGGTGACGAGGAATCTTGCTGCTTTCATGCTTGAGCTCCTTCCAAATTGAATGAGTCGGATTTGTGTTCGGATTCGATGCCGAGCAAGCCGAGGATCTCGCGCCGCATGCCGGCGAAGTTGGACAGGTCGTGTGTCTTCTCGACATGGGCGAGATTGAATTGCTTGAGCACCCGAGCCGGACGCGGGCTGAACACCAGGATGTGATCGGCCAGGAACAGCGCTTCATCCACATCGTGCGTCACCAGCAGCACCGTGGGCCGCGATTCGCGGATCAGGTCGCGCAGCACGTCCTGGAGCGTGAGGCGCGTCAAGGCGTCGAGCGCGCCGAAGGGTTCGTCCAGCAGCAGCACCTTGGGCGAGGAAATGAAGGCGCGCGCGAGCGCTGCGCGTTGGCGCATGCCGCCCGAGACCTGGTGCGGGTAGTAATCCTCGAAACCCTTGAGTGCGACCTTGCCCAGCCATTGCACGGCCTGTGCATGCGCTTCCTGCTTGCCGACCTTCTGCAACTCCAGCGCCATGGCCACGTTCTGAACCAGCGTCAGCCAGGGATAGAGTGCGTTTTCCTGGAACATCAGCGTGCGCTCGGGACCGGGACGCTGCACCGGCTTGCCGTCAGCAAGCACCTGACCGGCGCTGGCCTTGTCCAGACCCGCTGCCAGATGCAGCAAGGTGGACTTGCCGCAGCCGGAGGGACCAACCAGTGCAACCAGTTGGCCCTGCGAAAACTCGTGGCTGAAATTGTCGATGACCTGCAGGTCGCCAAATTTTTTTGCAACTTTGTTAAAGCTTAGCTTCATGAGCCGGTTGCATCGCTGCGCTTGCGTGGGAAGGCCGCGCGCGCAGAGATGCATCTTGAGTAAGGAGGCGAAAGTTTGAAGCTGTATCGCTCGCGATACAACAATAATTTCTTCCTATGCTTATACGGGATTGAAATTTGTAGGAAGACTTGCGTGCCTAAATAACAAGCATTCGCGCAGCAAGTGGAGCGCCAAGTCGCGACCAGCGGTCTCGTCATGGAACCATAGGCGTTCCAGTGCCACCCATCGACGTCCCCCATAAAACATTCAAGGAGTACGAGATGGCCATTCACGGCGCAATTGGAAATTTCCTGCATACCGCTATCACCCCGATGACGAAAGTGGAAGACGCTGCAACCGGTGTTGGGAGCACCCTGGGTCAGATGTCGAGCACCGTGAACAGGTTCGCCGACATGATGCACAACTACCGGCCGGACCGCCTGGCCAAATCGATGGTCAACCGGACCCTGCAGCACGTGACGCACACCGTGGGAGCACCTTTCGAACACGCGAACAACGCGGCCAGCCAAGGCATTTATAAATTCAACAAGATGTTGAAGGCGCCAATCCTACAGGCCGAGCGCATAGTGACGCGACCGATAGACGATTTCCAGGCCGGGATGAACAGGGCAATCAATAGCGTGCGCAATACCGTGTCCTCTCCCTTTCAGGCGGCAGAGAACCTGGTTTCCGCACCTGGCAATTTCGCAAATAGGATTCAAAACGGGGTGTTCGGAAAAATTGACCACGG
>DATBUE010000467.1:0-3255 GCA_036516375.1 Noviherbaspirillum sp.
CTCCCAAGGCGGTATCTTCGTCGAAGCAAACCACCAGGCTGACCGATTCGAGCGCCGCCAGAACAGCCATGCGGTCCTCGCAACTATTGACCGGGCGGTCATCGCCCTTGCCCAGACGTCGCACCGAAGCGTCGGTATTGACCGCGACCACAAGGGCCGCACCGAGCGCGCGGGCGCGCGCCAGGTAAGTAACGTGCCCCCGATGCAGCAGGTCGAATACGCCGTTGGTCAGAACCAGGGGTGCCGGCAACGCTGCCGCCCTTTGCACGAGTTCGGCCCGGGTGCAGAGTTTGTACTCGAAATCCGGGGGCAGGCTGGCAGTCACGTGTGAAGCTCCAAAAGTGAAAAAGGCCGCAAGCACAGCCTGCGGCCCGATCATCCTGCTTGCTGTTCAAGCGCTGGGCTGCAGCTTGCCCTGGCCCAGTCTGGATGTGATTTCCTTGCGATAGCGATTCAAGTCCTGCACCGAGGCGAAGGTACGTTCGAACAGCAGCGACATGTTGTGCAGAATGCGGTCGATCACCTTCTTTTCCCATTCGCCATCGAACTTGATCTGGCCGTCCAGCCAGCGTTCCAGCCAATCGGGGTCGGGCAGACGGCTCTGCACGGTATCGTTCGGGAACAGCTTTTCGTTGACGTGCAAATTGGTCGGATGCAGCGGCTTTTCGGTGCGCCGCGCCGAGGCCATCAGCACGCCGATCTTGGCAAACGCCGCGCGGGCGCTGTCGCCGACTTCATTGAGCGCCTTCTTCATGTAGCGCAGGTAGGCGCCGCCATGGCGAGCTTCGTCCTGGCTGATGATCTTGTAGATGTGCTTGATCACGGGCTCGGTATGCCAGTCCGCTGCGCAGCGATACCAGTGGTTGAGGCGGATCTCGCCGCAGAAATGCAGCATCAGTGTTTCCAGCGGAGGAGCCGGATCGAATTCGAAGCGCACGTTGTGCAGTTCTTCTTCGGTGGGAACGAGTTCCGGGCGGAAGCGACGCAGGTATTCCATCAGTACCAGCGAATGTTTCTGCTCTTCGAAGAACCAGATCGACATGAAGGCGGAAAAATCGCTGTCGTTCCGGTTATCGCGCAAGAACATTTCCGTGGCAGGCAAGGCAGACCATTCGGTGATCGCATTCATGCGGATCGTCTGTGCCTGTTCTTCCGACAGCTTTGACGCATCAAACTTGTCCCAGGGAATGTCCTTTTCCATGTCCCAGCGGACTTGTTCAAGGGATTTGAAGAGTTCCGGATACAGCATTGCCAACCTTAAGATGAAGTAAGTGCCTGATTTTACCAACAAAAAGCGCAAAACCTCCCCGGCGCCAGGGAATTGCGCCAGTCTTGCCGCTTCGACTGGAAAACTGCCCTTGAGTGCCCGTAACAACCGTACGCACTGATTTCTCTCAGCAACAATCTTGAGGGCCTGCTGACGCGGTATCGATGCCGACGCGCAAGCGAAGGCATGCGAGGCGCGGCAGGCAAGCTCGCAAATGGTGGACGTGCAGAAGTGCGCCAGCCTGTGGGAAACTAGCGCCTTTCCAGCTGTGCTGCTATCTGCATGGATGCAGACGGAACGGCTGGCCCTCTGTCGTTCCTGCTGACCTCCTCCCTTGCCAAGATTCGCCGCCAACCTGAGTCTGCTGTTTACGGAAACGCCTTTCCTCGAGCGATTCCAGGCCGCAGCCAATGCCGGGTTCGCCGGCGTCGAATTCCTTTTTCCCTATGCCTGGCCGGAGAGCGTGATCGCGCAAGCGCTACGCGATTACGATTTGCAGAATGTCCTGTTCAATCTGCCTCCGGGCGACTGGGAGGCTGGGGAACGGGGCGTGGCCTGCCTGCCGACGCGCGTGGCAGAGTTTCGCGACAGCGTGGCGCGGGCGCTGGACTACGCGGCAGCGCTGGGCACGCCGACGCTGCATGTGATGGCAGGCATCCCCGACGCCGCCAGCGAGCGTGCGCGTTGCCACGCCACCTATGTGGCCAACCTGCGCTATGCCTGCGAACGCGCTGCTGCGCACGGCATCACGCTCACGATCGAGCCGATCAATACGCGCGACATGCCGGGCTATTTCCTGAACACGCAGCGCGACGCGCATGCAGTGCGCGAAGAAGTCGGGGCCCCGAACCTGAAGGTGCAGATGGACTTCTATCATGCGCAGATCATGGAAGGCGATCTGGCGACCAAGCTGCAGCAGTGGCTTGCGCACATCGGACATATCCAGATCGCTGGCGTGCCGCATCGGCAGGAGCCGGACAGTGGCGAAATCAACTACCCCTATCTGTTCAACCTGCTCGACGCCCTGGGCTATGCCGGCTGGGTCGGGTGCGAGTACCGACCGGCGGGGACCACGCTTGCCGGCTTGCGGTGGCTGCGCGCCTGGCAGCAAACCGAATCACCGATGTCCACGCCTGCCGCACTTCAAACTGACAGACCGCCCTCTTGAACCACCATCCCGCCCCACTTTCTGCGCCCGCCTCCGAGCGGCGCCTGCTGCTGGTCCTTGCCGGCATCCAGCTCACCCACATCCTCGATTTCATGATCATGATGCCGCTCGGTCCGCAGCTGATTGCGGCGCTGCGTATCGACACGCATGAATTCGGCCTGCTGCTGTCGTCCTACACCTTCACTGCGGCCGCGTCCGGTCTGCTGGCGGCGATGTACGTCGATCGCTTCGACCGCCGCAAGCTGATGCTGGTGCTGTACATGCTGTTCACTGTCGCCACCCTGGCCTGCGCACTCGCGCCGGGTTTTTCCGCGCTGCTGGTCGCGCGCGCCGCAGCCGGCGCCTTCGGCGGCATACTCGGCGCGCTGGTGCAGACCGTGATCGCCGATGTGGTGCCGTTCGAGCGGCGCGGCCAGGCGATGGGGAAGGTCATGGCCGCGTTCGCAACGGCCACCGTGGCCGGCGTGCCGCTCGGCCTGCTACTGGCCGAACACCTGCCGATGCTGGGCTGGCGCGCGCCCTTCCTGTTCATCGTTGCCATTTCGCTGGTCGTGTGGTTCATGGGGCACCGCGCATTGCCGCCGCTGACCGCTCATCTGGAGGGCGCGGTGCCGGGCAACGCCCTGCGTCGCATCATCGATATCGCACGGGAGCCCGCCCACTTGCACGCCTTTGCCTTCGTTGCGCTGATGGTCGCAACCGGCTTCACCGTGATTCCGTACATCGCGCTGTACTACGCCTCGAACCTTGGCTTGAGCGGCAACTTCATCACGCTGGTCTATCTGGCCGGCGGTGCCGCAACCTTGTTTTCCTCGCCCTT
>DATBUE010000468.1:0-14535 GCA_036516375.1 Noviherbaspirillum sp.
AAGCAGGCGCTGATCCGTTCGGCCATCGGTGCGCGCGACGAGCGGGTGGCTGCGCCGGCCACTGCCTCGACCGGCGCAGCCCAGCCCGCGCCTTCGCAACTGGCGCGCGGTCCGGCCCCCGCTGCAGCCGAGGCGCGTAGCGCGGACGCGTCGGCCAACGCTGAACGGGCCGAGGTGCTGGCGGCGCTGCAGGACTGGGCGCGTGCCTGGAGTGAGCGCGATACCGCAGCCTATCTTGATTTCTACAGTGCCGAATTCCGTCCCCCGCGTCGTCAGTCGCGCACGCGTTGGGAAGCCGAGCGCCGTGCACGCATCGACAACAAGTCCTTCATCGAAGTCCAGATCGGCTCGCCGGTGGTATTCATCGAATCCGGCCGCGCGCGCGTGCAGTTCGACCAGAGCTACAAGTCCGACCGCATCAACGAGAACGGACGCAAGACCCTGACTTGGGAAAAGCAGGACGGGAAGTGGAAGATCGTGCGCGAGGAAGTGCGTACTTAAGCGGCGCCACTAAAAAGGTCCTGACTGGCGCGCGGGGCCGAACGGCTTGTGCATCGCGCCACTTTGCCTGGTGGTCTATGTCAGGGGCGGGTTCAGTAACGCCGCGTGTGAATGAAGCTTGCAGCGGGGTACAGCGTCTCGGCCGCCTCCTGCAGCCCCGGCATGCGGCTGCCGCCTATCAGGCCCACGTTCGACAGGCCGCGCTGGCGCAGGTCGAGCAGCATGCGTTGTGCCAGTGATGCGCTTCCAACGGGGTCTACCCAGAAGCCGAATACATCCTTGTTGCCGTCGCATAGCAGTGCGAGCGCGAAAGAGACCGCCAGATCGCCGTTTCCGGCCGGGCTGCGACTCGGCACGTGCAAGGTGCCGACATGCAGTGCGGCGCTTGCATATTCCAGTTCACGAGTCTGCCAGCGTGCAATCAGGGCGAGCACTTCTTCGGTAACCGTGTCGGCCAGATCCAGCCAGTCCTGTTCGGCGTACAGGGTCTGCAAGTGCGCGCGCACTGCAGCCGGGCCAAGGCCGTTTGCAAACACCGCCAGGATCGCGTCATCGAAGCCGGGCAGGCGGCGCTGGTAGCGCGGGATCAGGCGCGGCTCGAAGGTGGCAAAGCGCACGCGCGGAATTGCCAGCTCCAGCACGCCTGAAGGCGTGAACACGTTCTTGGGGGTGCTGCCGTTGCGGTAGTTTCCCCATTGGGCATCCTTGCCCAGGGTTTGCAGGTGGTGTTTCAGTTCGGCTGACAGGATGCACTCGGCAAGTTGCTTCTGCAGCCGCGCAGTAACGCCGCTGCGGGAAAGCAGGGCGTTGGCGCCTTGCCGGTCGGCCTGCTCCAGGAATTGATCCGCCAAAGAATCCCCAGATAGCATCAAGGCCGCTATGCGCGCGTTCTCAACGCCGCGGTTCGCGTCCATCATCGCCATTTCCTTCCTGTTCTGATCTTTCAAATTCTTTGCTTCTGACGGTGTCTGCCACCGCTGGCAGGCAGCGTCAGAAGACCGGAATAGTGCTGCCGTACGGGTCGCATACGGCCTTCCGGGTGTGCGGGATTCAAACTTCGTTCGGTTTGGGCGGCACCATGGCGTCGATCGTCTTGTCGTTCATGCCGGTTTCCTTGAGCAGGTTTTTCAGTTCCGCCCTTTCTTCGTCCGACAGCGGCTTGCCGCTGGCCAGTTTTTTGAGCAGCTTTTTGAGCTTTTCCTGTTCGTCTTCAGTGAGCCCTTCCATGGATGGCGAACCTGCTGGAGGCGTTTGTCCAGCTTCTTCAGCCTTCTTCGCGCGGTTCAGCAGCTCCAGTACAACGGCTGCCGTTTCCTTCGGGCTGAGGGTCTCGCTTTTGAGGCGCTCGACGAGCTTGTTCGTCTCCATCTGATTGATGGGTTCTGGCTGGCCAGCGGCATTGATGAGTGTGGTCGGGAGTGGGGGGCTAAATGCGCCTACTTGCATGTTCATCTTGATTCCTTTCGTTGAGGTTAAGCAGCGAAGGCCTAGTCAGGCTCCTGCTCCGATGGGTGGCACATCAACTTCAAGAGTTCCAGTGCGAGTTATCAGTTTGAGTGGATGCCTCGCCCAAACTCCCGCGATAAAGAACCGAACTAAATCCTGTGTGATGCCACATATCCGTGAACGTCGCGGCCGCGGCGTCTTTGATAACCCCACAGTGGAGGTCCGAACATGTCTCACAACGCCAATCACAATCCGGTTTTGAAAAGCCTGCGTCGTCTGGAGGATAAGTACACGTCGATTGCTGACCAGCAGCACGACTTCATCGCGCGCCAGGCCAAGGGCGAAAACCCGGATCCGGATGAATTCATGAAGCTGCTGGAGCAGCAGTCGGTGACTCATACCGCGATGACGGCGCAATTCAATCTGATCCAGAAACCGCTCAAGACTGTCATTACCGATTCGAGGTGAGCCGTGCAGATCTCGGAACTGGACGAGTGGCTGCAAGGCCTCCCGATCGACGATCCGGTCGATATCGACGGCGAGTCTGTCTATCTGAAGATCAGCGGAGACGGCGCCGAGCTCGGCGTCGTCTACCTGGATGAAGTCACCGGCGAGCAGATCAATGACGCACTGCGCCGCGGCTTCCAGATGGCGATGGAATTCGATGCCGGCTGGGCGCTGTCGGCAGACGGAAGCAAGCTGCTCCTGACGCAATGGCTGCCGGGAGTACACGAATGGACCGAAGTGCCCGACGCACTTGAGCTGCTGCTGAACCAGGTGGCGGCGCTACGAGCCGCGGAGAGCGCACCGAAGGAAGCGATGGAAAGCCTTTCTTCGCGCGACGAACGGCGCATACGCAGCAAACTCTTTGGAAGCTGAATGGAGCTGATGATGAAATCCCTACGCGTAATGCAGCGCCTGGTCCTGCTCACGTTCGCCGTGCTGGTACTGTGCGGCGCCTCGCCGGCACAGGCGGCGGTGCCCGAATCCTGGAAGGACACCGGCTTTTCCATCGACCCGGCAGGCATGACCCTGCGCGGCGTGCTCGAACAGTTCGGGCAGGTGTACGGCGTGCGCGTCGAGTTCGACGTGCAGGACGTGGGCGTGAGCAAGGAAAGGCTGCGCTCTGACAGCGGCATCGAATTCCTCGACCGCCTGGCCCAGCCCTACCGCTTCCGCTGGTTCGTCTACGCCGGCACGCTGTACATCGTCAAGCGTGACGACAACGCCTCGGTGCGCCTGGAAGTGGGCGAGGACGCGGTGCAGGACGCGAAGGGCGCCCTGACCGGCATGGGCCTGTTCGACAGCCGCTTCGGCTGGGGCGAACTGCCGGACGAGGGCATCGTCATCATCAGCGGCCCGCGCGAATACGTGCGCCTGGCGCGCGAAATCCTGCTTCCCGACGGCGCCAAGTCGACCCAGAAGAGCAAGCAGATCATGGTGTTCCGCCTGAAGTATGCAAGCGCGACCGACCGCGTGATCACGGCGCGCGATCGCACTGAAACCATACCCGGCGTGAAGACTATCTTGTCCAACCTGTTGTTCGGCGACGGCAAGAGCACGTTCGACGATCCATCTGAACAGTTCGACCCCGGCAGCCACAAACGCAGCCGCGGTCCCAAGAACGGCCGCGGCCAGGCGCAGGAAGTGGGCATGAACCCGCTGGGCATCGGCAATTCACGCAGCGTCACCACCGAAACCCGCGAGCCGCGCGAACCCAAGAAATCTTCCAGCAAGGACAGCCAGCCGCGCATCGAGGCCGAACCCTCGCTCAACGCGATCATGATCTATGACCAGCTCAGCAAGCGCGAGATGTACCAGTCGCTGATCGATCAGCTCGACATCCAGCCGCAGCAGATCGAGATCGAGGCGCTGATCGTCGACATTGACCGCAGCAAGCTCTCCGAGCTGGGCGTGGAGTGGGGCGTGCGTAGCGGCGACGGCAACGTGGTCTCCCGCGTCAATGCCATGCGCGGCGACTCGCAGGGCGTGGATCTGCCGCTGCCGGGTTCGACCCTCCTGATCAGCAACGCGGCGCGCTTCTATGCCCGCCTGAAGGCCATGGAAGGCACCGGTGAGGCACGCGTTTTGGCCACGCCGACCGTGCTCACGCTCGACAACGTCGCTGCCGTGCTGGACCTGAGCCAGACCCGCTACATGCCGCTGCTGGGCGAGCGCTTCGCCGACCTGGCGGACATCACGGCCGGCACCATGCTGCGCGTGATTCCACGCATCGTGAAGGATGGCCCCGCGACCCGAGTGCGGCTGGAAGTCGACATCGAGGACGGCTCGCTTGGCGACGGTACGGCCCAGGGTAACGTGACACGCTCGACCATCAGCACCCAGGCCATCATCGATTTGCAGCAGACGCTGATGATCGGCGGCTACCGCACTGAATCGATGTCGACTCAAAACCAGAAGGTGCCGGTACTGGGTGACGTGCCGCTATTCGGCGGACTGTTCCGCAGCGAGGAGAAGGTCAGTGGCAGCCGCGAGCGCCTGTTCCTGATCACGCCGCGCGTGCTAGGCTCCAACGGCATGCCGGCAGCGCCCGCCTCGCACTCGCGGGGCGCAGCCGAGCGCCATACCCAGGCCTTCAAGCCCGAGCAGCCGCCGGCGCCGGCGCCGATCGTCGAAACCGCACCGTCTGCTGCAAGCCCGAAGGCGGCCGATGGGGTGGAGCTGAAGATGGCGTCGAACTTCCGGCCGGTCAAGCCCACGGTCTTTACGCCGGCACCGGCACCGGTGCGCGGCAAGCGCAAATGCGCGCCGCCCGCACCGGGATTTACCTCCGCCATAGGCGTGCCGCGCTAGAGGGCATCGCGCAAACCGCGCAAAACCGCCCAACCTTTACCAGAACGGTGAGATTTGTTGAGGGAAATTCGTGTGAAGTGTTACTACCATAAAACAAAACTCCCCTTAAGCAACACATAGACATTGCGCGCCGGAAACAACATCGATAACGTATATGTACAAATCATTTACAGAACCGTACAAGTGCCGCGTTTCCGGCTTGCCGCCGTGAGAAGCGGAGGCAGGGCGTCCCCGCTGCAAGTGCAAATGGGCGGGGCAGGCAGGACGATCTCAAGGAAGTAACGTAGCCGCGCCATGCGCGGACTTTCATGGAACAGGAGACAAGCATGGATTCGGCAACCCGAGAATTGCGTATTCCCGCCCTTTCGGCGCAGGGATTGCGCAGCCTGATCGTCATCCTCGGCGTGCTGGCGCTGCCGCTGGTGCAGGCTGCCACACCACAGGACGACGCCCAAGTGCTGGGACTGAAGCTGGACCTCGGTCTGGCGCTAGGCCCGGAAGACTGCGAGGACGATTACGCTGAACTGGTCAATCCCGGTTCGGTTTCGGGCTCCAGCAACGCCCACGGGTCGACCGTCCGCAGCGACGCAATGCTCGCCAAGCTCTCTTCCGGTTTTGAATCCGCTGCGCCCGTCGCAGCCCTGCCGACCCGGACCGTATCCGCGCCAGCGCCTATGGCCGAAGCAGTGCCGCAGCATGCGGCGGCCACGCCCGCAGCGCCTGCTGCCCAAGCCGCAGCCTCAATGCCGGCCGCCCCGATCACATCTTCTGCGCCCGCCGAGGCCTGGGAAATCGCCCCCGCCGACAAGACCTTGAATACCGCGCTCGCCCGCTGGGCCGCCACGGCTGGCTGGCAGTTGCTGTGGGAACTGCCGATCGACTACTCGGTGGATGCGCGCACCACCATCCGCGGCAGCTTCGAGCAGGCCGTGACCATGGTGGCCAAGAGCATGGAAAGCGCCGAGATTCCGATGAAGGCGATCTTCTACGAAGGCAACCGCGTACTGCGCATCGTTGCGCGAGGAGCTGAGTGATGCGAACCAAACTGGCAGCGGGCCTTCCCGCACTCCTGATGCTGTCCGCCTGCACCGGCCTTTCCGAGCGCATCGACGGCAATGTCGACCAGGCCGGCAAGAGCGTCTCCTCGCTGGTGCAGGACACCGGCAACACCGCACCCGGCGTGGTGGCCAAGCCGCAGGCCGTGGTGGCGCGCGAATCCGGCATCTGGCTCGGCAAGAACGTGGTCAAGCTCAGCCCGACTGCGCTGCCTTCAGTGTTCTACCAGGATGCGACTTTCGACCGCACCGTGACCTCGCTGGCCGAACTGGCCGAGCGTCTGACCCTGCGCTCGGGCATTCCGACCAAGGTATCGCCGGATGCGCTGGCCTTCCTCGAGCCGTCTGATCGGCAGAACCGCGGCCAGGGCAACGCCGCACCCAGCCCGAGCCGGCGCGCCCCGCCGGTGCAGCGCCAGCCGAACCCGGAAGACGCCCAGGCGCAGAACCAGCAGCCGGCGCCGGAACCCATCCGCATCGCCTACGCCAACGGCAATTTCAAGGGCTTGCTCGATACGGCCGCGGCACGCTTCGGCGTCTCGTGGAAGTACGACAACGGCACGATCCACTTCTATCACGTCGATTCGCGCACCTTCCAGATCAACTCCCTGCCCGGCGCCTCGACCTTCAGTGCGACGGTGTCCAGCGGTGCGACCTCGACCGGCGGTGCGACCGGTGGCAGTGGTGGCGGCGGTAGCAGCAATGGCGTCAATGCGAACAACAGCCAGAACACCAACGTCGCCTCGCGCATGTCGGTCTACGAGAGCATCGAGCTGTCGGTGCAGGCGATGCTTTCGCCTTATGGGAAGGTCGTTGCCTCGCCAGCGACCGGCACCATGACCATCGTCGACACTCCCGACGCGCTGGAGCGCGTGGCCGCCTACATCGGCAAGCAGAACGAGGCGCTGTCGCGTCAAGTGGTCATCAATGTGACGGTCCTGTCAGTCAACCTGAACGACACCGATGAGTACGGAATCGACTGGAACCTGGTCTACAACGACTTGCGCCGCACCTACAATCTGGCAACCAACCTGCCGGTTCCGCAAGTGAACAACAGCTTCAGCATCGGTGTCATCGGCAGTTCGCGCTTAGCCGGCAGTACCGCGGTCATCAATGCGCTGTCCAAGCAGGGCAAGGTGCGGCGCCAGACCACGGCTTCTGTGGTCACGCTCAACAACCAGCCGGTGCCAGTGCAGGTGGCCAAGCAGACCAGCTATCTCGCATCGATGGAAACCAGCGTGGTGGCGCAGGTCGGCACCACCACCACGCTTACCGCCGGCACCGTGACCTCGGGCTTCAACATGAGCATCCTGCCGCACGTGCTAACCAATGGAACCGTGCTGCTGCAGTTCTCGACCGATATCTCGACCCTGCGCGATATCCGCGAGGTCGAAAGCGGGTTGTCGCGCATCGAAGTGCCGGAACTCGACACCCGTAACTTCCTGCAACGCGTGTCGATGAAGTCCGGCGAGACGCTAATCATCAGCGGCTTCGAGCAGACCGACGAGAACCTCGATCGCAACGGCACCGGCAAGGCGAACAACTATCTGCTCGGTGGCGGCTACAAGGCCGGCAGCGCCAAGGAATCGATCGTGATCCTGATCACGCCAACCACGCTCGGCTCCTGATTCGAGGACACCATGGCGACCTACATCACGCAAATAGAAAAGCACCGCTTCGTCTGCGGGCTCTTCTGGCAGTCGCTGTCGCGCCCGCGTGAGCTGGTCAAGGAAGCGACCGACCTGGCCAAGAAGATCGATTTCGATCTGATGGTGCTGCGCACCGACCAGTCGACCGCACAGGCCGGCTATGCGCACACCCGCGACGGCGTCAAGCGCGGCATGTTCGCACTGGGCGCGGTCGTCTCCAAGACACTGGCCATCGAAGGCGCCTATTACGACGGCGAGCAGCAGCCGGTGCACAACTGGCTGGCCGCGCTGAAGCTGCCCGACGGGAAGTGGGCCTACTTTGCGGTCCGCGACGCCAACTTCCTGCCCAATGGCGACTTCGCCGGCACCAAGGAAGAAGTGCTGGAGCGCCTGCACGGCGACTACGGTTTGGGCGGCTGGAACGTCGTGCTCGGCGACGAGGAGCTGGCCGACTACGGCTTCCACAACTTCAACGTCCGCACCGTCGAGTCGCTGATCCCGCATCGCAAGGATGGCAACATCCGGGTGCACCGCTGGTGGGGCATGCGCCAGCTCAACGCCAAGAACACGTGGTGGCCGATGGCTGCCGCCGCAGGCGTGGCCGTGGTCGTGGGCAGCATTGTGTCCTGGCAGTACTACCAGAAGCAGCAGGAACAACTGCGCCTGGAGCAGGCCATTGCCGCTGCCCGCCAGAAGCTTCTGAACGAGCCGCCGCCGGTCGTGGCGCCGCCGCCCTGGGAAGGCGTGCCGCAACCGGCCGCCACGGCCCGCGCCTGCATCGACCGCTTTACCTACATGACGCCGGGCGGCTGGGAACTGGAAACCTACGAATGCACCCCACAGGCGGTCAGTTACACTTGGGCGCGCCAGTACTCGACAGTGGGCTTCCTGCTGGCCCAGGTGCCGGCCGCATCGGTCGATCTCAGCGGCGACAAGGCGAGCTGGTCTGAGCCGCTGGCGCTGGACAAGCCGGACGCCGAAAAACTGATCGCATTTCGCGAATTGCTGGAACCGCTGCTGTCCCGTCTGCAACTGATGGGCGTTGCCACAACTTTCCAGCGTGTCGAACAACAGCCCGGCGCCGACACGCCACCTCCGGCCTGGCAAACCTACGCATTCACCGTCGATACCAAGGGCGTTACGCCGATCGCGGTGGCTGCAGTGCTGGAGCGGCCCGGAGTTCGCATCAACAAGCTCGCCTACCGCGGCGGCAACTGGTCAATCGAAGGGGTGATGTATGCAAAATAGTGCAAAAACTTTTGTCGTCCTGGTCGCACTGGTCGCCTGCGGCATGGCCGCCGCCGATCCGACTTCCGACAAGCTCACGCAGATTGAGGCCGAAACCCTGTTGCTGAAGGCACGCGAGCGCCAGCTCGAAGTGCAGGCCAACATCCTGTCGCGCCAGAACGAGATCGCCACCAAGCAGAACCTCAGCACTGCCCTGGCGCACAACGCCGTCGTCGGCGATCCGGTGATCGTGGCCATCGAAGGCATCGGCAACAAGCTGTTTGCGACGCTGCAGCTCAATGACGGCAACATCGTCGACGTGCAAGCCGGCGACACGCTCTCCAATGGTATGCAGATCGCGTCGGTGTCGCATGGCGCGGTGATTGTGCAGAACGGTAAGCGTCGCGTGCGCCTGGCGCGCCAGCAAGTGATCCGTCCAGCCGCGTTCAATCCCAACGTCCCGTCGCCCGGCGTGGTGGTGCCGTTGCCGCCGGCTGCGCCGCGTGGAGTGGCAAGATGAACCTCTCCATCGCCAAGAAGCTGGAAGTCGTCCAGTCGCCGCGGCCTGAAAGCTTGGTGGGCAACGGCGAGTTTGCCGGCGCCAGCGTGGTCAGCCACACCGGCATCTTCGAAGCCAGTGCGGAAGAAAAGAAACTGGTCTGCCTGCTGCGCGACGGTCGGCTGCTGGTGGCCGAAGGCCAGAGCCTGAACCCGCACGTGTTGTCCTACCAGGCGCGCCTGGAAAAGATGAACCGGCCGTTCCAGGTCGTGTTCACCAAGATTGAAACCATCCGCAAGCTGTACCAGACCGGCAATTCGGAAGCCACCGAGCGTCATCAGGAACACACGATGATGCAGGTGACGGCCAAGGAAATCCTGAACAAGGCCTGCCGCGCACGCGCTTCCGACATCCACATCCGCGTCAAGAAGACCAGCACCGAAATCTACTTCCGCATCCACAACGACCTGGTGCCCGCCGGCGGCCAGACCCGCGAATACGGCGAGCGGCTGCTGGCCACACTGTACGGCGCGATGACCTCGGTGTCGGACAACTCGTACAAGCCGACCGAGCGCCAGGATGCCTCGATCGCCGACCGCGACAAGCTGCCGCCGCAACTGTACGGCGTGCGTATCGCCACCGCGCCGACTTCCGAAGGCGCGGTCATGGTGCTGCGTCTGCTGTACAACGATGCCGGCGACAACGTCGACCTGCGCCCGCTCGGTTTCTCCGACGCCCATGCTGCAATGCTGCAGCAGCTGAAGGAGCAGCCGATCGGCATGAACATCATCAGTGGCCCGACCGGCTCCGGCAAATCGACCACGCTGCAGCGCGTGCTGTCCGGCGAAATCATGGAAGCCGAAGGCAAGCTGCACGTGCTGACCGTGGAAGACCCGGTCGAGTATCCGATCGAAGGCGCGGTGCAGACCGCGGTGACCAACGCCGCCACCGAAGCCGACCGCTCGCGCATGTTCGCCGCAGCGATTTCGAACGCCATGCGTCTGGACCCGGACGTGATCATGATCGGCGAGATGCGTGACGGCGCTTCGGCCCAGAACGCGATGCGTGCCTCGATGACCGGCCACCAGGTCTGGACCACCGTGCACGCCAACAGCGCGCTGGCCATCATCGACCGTCTGGTCGACCTCGGCCTGCCGCTGAATCTGGTGGCCGACCACACCATCATCACCGGCCTGATCAGCCAGCGCCTGGTCAAGGTGCTGTGCCCGCATTGCAGCAAGCCGCTGGTCGAGCACGCGCATGAAGTGGCGCCCGCTGTCTATGCGCGCGTGCAGGCTGCCGTCGGCCACCGCATCAATCAGGTGCGCATCGCCGGCCCCGGCTGCGACCGCTGCAACCAGGTCGGTACCACCGGCCGCTCGGTGATCGCCGAAGTGATCCTGCCGGACGACCAGTTCTTCAAGTACATCCGCCACGGCGAAAAGAGCGAGGCCCACGCCTACTGGCTGCAGGAGCTGGGCGGCAAGACCATGCGCGACCACGCGATCGAGAAGATTGCCGAGGGCGTCATCGATCCGCGCATGGCGGAAAAGGTGGTGGGCCATCTGGCCGTCGTCGCCACGCCCGGAGTGCAACGTCCGATGACGGAGGTGGTGCGTGCGGTTTGACATCAATCGCTGGTGGGCCAAGACGCAATTCAACGATTCGGTGCGCATGCGCCTGTATCGCAAGATTGCGAAGATGCTCGCCAACGGCCTGCCGCTGCTGAAGATCCTGGAGGAGCTGCACGACCGCGCCTCGGACAACGGCAACAAGCCGCAGGAACCGCTGGCCATCGTGCTGGAAGACTGCCGGCGCATGGTGCAGAACGGCGGCTCGCTTTCCGAAGGCCTGGACTGGTGGGTGCCCAAGAGCGAACAGATGATCATGTACGCCGGCGAACAGTCCGGCCGCCTGGAGCACGCGCTGATGGCAGTGATCGAGGTGGTGCAGGCCAGCCGCAAGATCAAGTCCGTGATCATCGGCGGACTGGCCTATCCGCTGTCCATCCTGTTCCTGGTGGTGGTCTACATCTACCTGTTCGGCACGCGCGTCATTCCGCAGTTCACCCGCATCATCGACCCGACCAACTGGAAGGGACCGGCCAAGTCGCTCTACCTCATGTCCGAGATCGTGCAGGACTGGATGGTCTACATCGTGCTGGCGCTGGTGCTGCTGATCATTGCGACCTTTGCCTCGATGCCGCGCTGGCGCGGGGGCATCCGCGTCTTCCTCGACAACTACGCACCGTTCTCGATCTACCGGCTGGTGGTGGGCAGCGGCTTCCTGATGGCTTTCTCGGCCCTGCAATCGGCCGGCGTGACGGTGGAAAAGTCCTTGCTGCGCCTGTCCAACATGGCCGATCCCTGGCTGCGCGAGCGGCTCGACGGTGCGCTGCTGGGTGTGCGCTCCGGCCTGAACTGCGGCGAGGCGCTGCGCAATGCCGGTTACGGCTTTCCGTCGAAGGAAGTGGTGGACGACTTGTGCGTCTATGCCGAATACCGCGGCTTCGCCGATGCGCTGAAGATGCTGGCCGACGAATGGATGGAAGAAGGCATCGAGCAGATCTCGATGCAGATGAAGGTCCTGAACGGTTTTTCGATTGCCTTGCTGGCAATCGTTATTGGGTGGCTGGTGACCGGATTTTTCGGGATCCAGCATGAAATCGCAGCAATGACGCGCGGCGTCGGCTAGACCGCACAAGGCCGTCACTTTTTTTTAAACGGGGACAATCATGCAACGCACTTACAACGTCGATCTTCACAAAGCCGCCCGCTTCTCTCGCCAGGACGGCGCCTCTCTGCTGGAAGGCATCGCCTACCTGGGCATTGCCGCAATCGTCGTGCTGGGAGCCGTGTCGCTCCTGACCGGCGCTTTCGGTAGCGCGAGGGCAAACCAGACCAGCGAGGAAATCGTCGCGATGCGCACCGCTGTGCGCAAGCTCTACAGCGGCCAGCCGTATGGGAACGCAGCGCTTACCGCGAATCTCATTGCGGCTAATGCAATCCCGAATACGCTGACGCGTAATGGCAACGTGGTGACCAACAGCTGGGGCGGCGCAGTCACCGCCACCGGAACCGGCACACAATTCACGATTACATACAACGCCGTTCCTCGTGACGTGTGCGTGGCCGTCATCAGTGGCGCTAGCGGATGGGTGCGAATCCAGGCCGGCGGGCCAGCTGTCGATGTCTTCCCTGCGACGGTGCAGGCGGCCACCGGTACGTGTACCAACGCGAACGCCAACAACATCACCTTCACATCGACCTGATCGCCCCAGTCGCCACCACGACCACGTATCCACCATGGCCATCGTCGCCAAAGTCAGGGAGCTGGATTTCTCGGATCTGTATCTGGGACATCCGGTTCTGGCCGACCGCTTTTCTGATGTCCCGGGGGCAGGGGTCAATCCCCTGCCTGCCGGACCGGGACTGCGCGAGGATCTGCAGCGGCTGACGGCCGCCTGCACGACCGAACGCAGGCGTCTGCCGCAGGCGGGCGAGTTCAAGGTGGTGTACGACGGCGTGAGCTATCGCGTCTCGCTGATGCGCGCGCAGGGCGGCGACGTGTTCGTGGTGCGCAAGATCGCCAGCGCCGTGTCTTCGCTCGCCGCGCTGGGCATTCCGCAAGCCTATGTGCGACGCATGATGACGCGCGACCTGTCCGGCCTGCTGATCATTTCCGGCACGGCCAAATCGGGCAAGACCATGACCGCCGGCGCAGTGCTCAAGGACCGGCTGTGCGCCTACGGCGGCGTGGCTGTCACTGGCGAAGACCCGATCGAGCTGCCGCTGGAAGGCAGCCACGGCGACGGCATCTGTTTCCAGACCCTGCTGCCGCGCGGCGGCGAGGAATTCACCGAAGGTTTCCGCAGCCTGGTGCGCTGGGGCGCCAACATCGTCCTGGTGGACGAGGTGCGCGACCGCGACACCGCGGCCGAGCTGTTGAAAGCCAGCGTCAACGGCCAACTGATCATCACCACCATGCTGGGCGACAGTGTGGTGCAAACCCTGACCCGGCTGCATGCGTTGGCCGACGACGGGCTCTCGCCCGGAAGTGCGCGCGCGCTCCTGGCCGATGGCCTGCTCGGTGTGCTGCATCAGCAGATGGTGCGGGTGCCGCGCCTGGCGCCGCGGCTGGAAACCGAGTTTCTGTTCCTGAAGGATGCCTATCCTGCACGCGCGGTGCTGCGCAAGGGAGATTACGACTTGCTCAACGCGGACATCCGCAAGCAGATGGCCGCGATGATTACCGAGAACGCAGCCGCCCAGCGGATCGCGGTATAGGGAGACGTCCATGTGGAACATCGTCGTCGTTGCCGTCATGGCTGCCCTGACCGGTTTTTACATGCTTCCGGCGGAACAATCGATGAGCCGCAACCACGAATTGGAAGCGCGCCAGATGGCCATCTCGATGGGGGTTTACCGTCAGGCCGTGCGGGCTTACTACACGGCCAACAACGGCACGTTGAATTACAGCGTGACGGTGGCCGAGCTCAATGCGGGCAATTTTCTGCCGGAGTGGTCCCATCTGCGCGCGCTGGGTGAGAACGGCCCGTGGGCCAACTACCGCAACGCCGCGGGCACGGTCTATGTGTATCCGAAGGAGCTGCCGACGAGGAACATGCTGGCGGAACTGCTTGATGTCGCGCACCGCTCGGTGAACGTCGCCGTCTACCGCGCTGCCGACAGTTCGCTGTATTCACCCGGCGACAACCAGCGTTTCCCGCACCCGCAGACCGGGGGCGGCATACCGGACGGCGCGCCGGTCTGGATCGCAACGCCTTAGTGGATGGGCCGAGCCGCAATGAGCGGGCACGGCGCACCGGGAAGAATGGAGGATGAGATGAAAACGCGTGAACCTGACGACCGCAAGGTGTCCCCCCGTGTAAGAGGCCTGCGCCCGTCAAGGCGGCAGGCGGGTATCACGATGATCGAGACCCTGGGTGCCCTCGCGGTCACCTCGCTGCTGGTGCTCGGCCTGACTTCGATGGTCGATAGCTCGATGGAAGACCTCAGAGGACAGCAAGCTGCCTTTCACCAGGCCCAGGTAGTGCGTGCTGCCGACCGCTACATCAAGGCCAATTTCCAGAACCTGCTCGCCCAAACTCCTGGCAACCAGGTGAGGCCGGTCACGGTCCAGGACCTGATAGATCAACGCTTTCTGCCTGCCCAGTTTTCCGCCACCAACAATTTCAACCAGAACGTCTGTGTTCTAGTCAGGCAGCCTGACAACGGGCAGTTGAGCGCGCTTGTCGTCACCTATGGCGGAGAAAGAATTCCCGATCGCTACCTTCCGCAGGTGGCACTGCAAACCGGTGACGGCGGCGGCTATATCAGCAATG
>DATBUE010000469.1:0-2814 GCA_036516375.1 Noviherbaspirillum sp.
CCAGAGGATGCACTGACTACGTCGTTCGGGGTACGGAGCCACGCTTGCAGGCAGCGTTGCTGGATTCCCGCCTGCGCGGGAATGACGGTGAAGGTTTGAGTGGTAACGCAGAGATGATAAGCAGTTGTCACTTTGCGCAGGTAATTGCAGCAGGTGCAGCGCGCTGAAGCACACAGAGCAACACATCGAACTGAACACCTGGAACAGGTCGTTGAAAAGCGTAGCGAGCGGGGCGAGATCGGGGCCGAGGAGCGCACGCGTACGAATGGTACGCAGAGCACCGCAGGCCCCGAGATCGACCGGCGCAGTAGCTTTTCAACGGCCTGCTAACGAAACATCCACTTCGCAGGAGTTGCCGTGTTCACCAAGATCCTCATTGCCAATCGCGGCGAAATCGCTTGCCGGGTCGCTGCCACCGCGCGCCGGCTCGGCATCAAGACGGTCGCGGTCTACTCGGAAGCCGACGCCAACGCAAAGCACGTTGCCGCTTGCGACGAAGCGATCCTGATCGGACCCGCGCCCGCAAAGGAAAGCTATCTCCGTGTGGAGCGCATCATCGAAGCCGCACGAGCCAGTGGCGCCCAAGCCATCCATCCCGGCTACGGTTTTCTCTCCGAGAACGAAGCCTTCGCCGAAGCCTGCACCGCTGCCGGCCTCGTCTTCATCGGCCCGCCCGCCGCCGCTATCCGCGCCATGGGTTCCAAATCGGCGGCCAAGGCTTTGATGGAGCAAGCCGGTGTGCCGCTGGTGCCTGGCTATCACGGAGAGCAACAGGACCCGGACTTCCTGCAGACGCGCGCCGACGAGATCGGCTACCCGGTCCTGATCAAGGCATCGGCCGGCGGCGGCGGCAAGGGCATGCGCATCGTCGATACGCATGCGGCCTTCAAGGCTGCATTGGAGTCCTGCCAGCGTGAAGCAATCAACAGCTTTGGCGATGCGCGCGTGTTGATCGAGAAGTACCTGACCCGTCCGCGCCATATCGAAATCCAGGTATTCGCAGATGCACATGGCAATTGCATCCACCTGTTCGAGCGTGATTGCTCGGTGCAGCGCCGGCATCAGAAAGTGCTGGAAGAGGCACCGGCGCCGGGCATGCACGAGGCACGGCGGCGCGCGATGGGTGAGGCGGCGGTGGCGGCAGCGAAGGCGGTCGGTTATATCGGGGCCGGTACGGTGGAATTCATCGCAAACCAGGATGGCTCGTTCTATTTCATGGAGATGAACACGCGACTGCAGGTCGAGCATCCGGTGACCGAAATGATCACCGGGCAGGATCTGGTCGAGTGGCAGTTGCGCGTGGCCGCGGGCGAGCCCTTGCCGAAACGCCAGGAGGAGCTGGCGATACGCGGACATGCGCTGGAAGCGCGCATCTATGCGGAGAACCCGGACAAGGGGTTCCTGCCGTCGATCGGAACCTTGCGGCATGTGCGCACGCCAGCGGCAGTGGCTTTCGAACGCAGCGCTGATGCGCACGGCGCGCCGGCAGCGGTGCGCATCGACTCCGGTGTCCGCGCTGGCGATGCCATCTCCCCGTTCTACGACCCGATGATCGCCAAGCTCATCGTTTGGGGCAGCGATCGGGCTCAAGCGCTGGCACACATGGCGCAAGCCTTGTCCGAGTATCAGGTGGTGGGGCTGGCGACCAATATCGCGTTTCTCAAACGCTTGGTCGAAAGCGCGCCGTTTGCGGAAGCCGATCTGGACACGGGCTTGATCGAACGCCATCACGATGCGCTGTTCCCGCCACCCGTGCCAGCGCCGCTGACGCTGCTGGCGCTGGCAGTGGCGGCATTGCTCGCCGACGAACGCGCAAGTGGCGACGCGGCGAACGATCCGTGGGCAGATAGCAGCGGCTGGCGGCTGAACGGGGCGTTGCGCCGCGCTCTGCACCTGAGCAACGAGAACCATGCCTACGCGCTGCAGGTCGAATACCGCGCGGACGGCTGGGTGCTGCGGCAGGGTGAGCAGCGTGTGGTGATTCGCCTGGTCGAAAAGACGGCGAGCGATGTGCGCGTCAGCGTCGACGGGGCAAGCGTAAGCGGAAGCGTGGTGCGCGATGGCGAAACGCTACACGTCTTTTGCGGGGCTGCCCATGCCGCATTGAAGTACAGCGACCCGCTCGCGCACGCCGGCGAAGCGGAGGTGGAAGGTGGGCGCCTGACCGCGCCGATGCCGGGCAAGATTGTTGCGCTGCTGGTCGACAAGGGCGCCAGTGTGGAAAAGGGCAAGCCACTGTTGATCATGGAAGCGATGAAGATGGAACATACGATCGCAGCCCCGGCGGACGGTACGGTGGAAGACTTGCTGTATGCGGTCGGAGACCAGGTGGCCGAAGGTACGCAGTTGTTGGTTTTCAAGGCGGCGTAAAAGCGTTCCACGGAAAAGCCCCTTCCCCCTTGCAGGGGGAAGGTTGGGATGGGGGTAGTGAGATCGGCTTGGCGAAGGCGTGGATTCGAGCGTCACACGCCTACTCTCCGTGGCCCCCGGTTCGGCTGCTGCAAAGCTATGTTTTGCGAAACCCCGTCCTCATCCCCCAGCGGGAGAGAATCTCGTATTGGACAACATCGTCTAAGGAAGAAAATGACCCTCCCCACCAAAGTCAAACTCGTCGAAGTCGGCCCACGCGACGGCCTGCAGAACGAACAGCAAACCATCCCGGCCGAAGTCAAGATCGAGCTGGTCGACCGTCTCACCGCCGCCGGCTTTCCCAACATCGAAGCCGCTTCCTTCGTCTCGCCGAAATGGGTGCCGCAGATGGCCACTTCCGCCGAGGTGATGGAGAAGATCGCGCGCAAGTCCGGCGTCATCTAT
>DATBUE010000470.1:0-4253 GCA_036516375.1 Noviherbaspirillum sp.
CCCGGTCCGATCTGGACGCCGCTGATTCCCTCATCCTTCCCGGAAGAAAAAGTGGAAGGCTTCGGCGAGAAGGAACCGCTGGGCCGTGTGGGGCAGCCGGACGACGTGGCGCCCAGCTACATCTTCCTCGCTTCGCAAGACTCGGCCTACATGACCGGGCAGGTGCTGCACCCGAATGGCGGCGAGGTCGTCAACGGGTGATGTCTGCAGGGTATTGAAGAGCGTGATGCACGGGGGCCGTAGCGTGCGGCGTGCAACCGGTTCTTAATATTCCTTGAGCCGGTTGTACAAGGTCTTCAGGCTGATGCCGAGCGCTTCGGCCGTCAGCCGCTTGTTGCCGCTGTAGTGGCGCAGTGTGGCGAGGATGATTTCGCGCTGGGCATCGGCCAGTGGCGTGCCCACGAAGAAATTCAGGTAGCCGTCCTGTTCGGAAGGCTTGCGCGTGCCGACCTCGCTCAGGCAATCCTCGATGTCCAGCGTATCGGTGCCGAGGATGAAGGCGCGCTGCACTACGTTCTTCAATTCGCGCACATTGCCCGGCCAGGAATAGGTGCGCATGACTTCCAGCGCGCTGCGCGAAAAGCGTTTCGACGTCTTGGCTTCCTCGTTCTGCACCTGCAGGAAATGCTGGGCCAGCACCTCGATGTCTTCTCCGCGCTCGCGCAGCGGCGGTATGCGCACCGGGAACACGGCGAGGCGGTACATCAAGTCTTCGCGCAGCTTGCCCTGCTTGACTGCGCTTTCCAGTTCGCGGTTGGTGGCAGCGACCACGCGCACGTCCACGCGCACTTCTTCGTCGCCTCCTACGCGCAGGAAGGCGCCGGTCTCCAGCACGCGCAGCAGTTTCACCTGCATCTCGATCGGCATCTCGGTGATTTCGTCGAGAAACAAGGTGCCGCCGGACGCGGTTTCGAAGTAACCGGCCTGCTGGCGCACGGCGCCGGTGAAGCTGCCTTTCTCGTGGCCGAACAAGGCCGCCTCGATCAGGTGTGCGGGAATCGCGCCGCAATTGACGGCAACGAAGGGTTTGTCGCTGCGTTTGCTGGCAGCGTGAATGGCGTGGGCCGCGACTTCCTTGCCGGTGCCGCTTTCGCCCACCAGCAAGACAGTTGCATCGGTGACGGCGACGCGCTCTATCTGCTGGTACAACTGTTTCATCACCGGCGAGCGTCCGACCATCTGTTCCGCGCGCGCAGCGGTTTTTTCCTGGGTCATGAGTTTCCGTAAAAGAGGCTTGGCGGGCTGTGCGAAAGACGTGGTCTTGGGGCATTCCGCTTCGCGCATATACATGCGCTATGACGGAGGTTTCCGATTGCTACTCTTTCTCACAAGCTGTTACGTCAGGCTGACACGATTCTTGCATCACCTGCGATGGCAGCGCTTGCGGAAGTTCATCTCTCTGCAAGTGCGGGCCTGCGCGCACGCAGTACAGGATAGCGAGCACGCAGGGGCATAGCAACGCGTGCTTTCCTGCAATATCGCTGTAAGGCTTGCGCACGCGCGGTAAGTTTTTCGCACGCCGCTCGCACGGAGCAGGAAGTCTTGCGGTTGGCCGAACTTCCTGCATGCGCTTCAGTCAAGGCAAGCACATCAACAACTCAACGTGGAGGTGAACCATGTATGCAAACAAGAAATTGTGGAAAGCAGCTTTGATTGCGGCTGCCCTTGGCGTCGCGCTCGGCGGCTGTCAGCAACGCAGTGCAGAAACCTCCGGCGATAGCGGCACCAGTTCGCCAGGCACGCTGGGCTCGCAAGGCAGCTCGCAGGGCTCGGGGCAATCGAGTGGCGGATCGAGTGGATCGGGAGGAGCCACGGGAGCAAACAACTGATGCGGTGGCCTGACGCCTGCCGTGGACCCGCCTCCTTCATCGCCGGCTGGGGGCTGGTTCTCGCGTTGGGCGCAGCCGTGCTTGGCTGCGACCGCACTGCTACCGAGGAGGCGACGACCAGCGAGACCGAGCAAGCTGCCCCGCGCAATACGCCAGTCGAGCCGCAGTCTTCTCTGGGCGGGGTGATCTCGACTGCGCTGGATACGAGGCAGGGCGCCCAATTGGTGCTGGTGGCGGAAGAAGGCCGCGAGCGGCAGGCGCAGAAACCGGAAAGCCAGCCAGATGCCCAGCCTCGTTTGCAGCGAGGATCCGAAGCAGGTACGAGCAAGGCGGCAAGCAAGGAAGGCGTATCGCAGAAATCCACCGACAGTCCACGCCAAACCAGCAAGCAAGACAGTGCAGTATCGGGCTCCTCGCCGCGCAGCAGTTCAGCCTACGGTGGTTCAACCGCCGGCACTGCGGTTGAAGACAATCTGCTGGCCACGCAAGTCAAGGCGGCCTTGCTTGCGGATCAGGATGTGCGCGATGGCGGAATCGAAGTCCAGGTGCGTCAAGGCGCCGTCACGCTGCGGGGAAATATTGAATCCGAGCAGCAGGCCGAAGCCGCAATACAGGTCGCGCGCAAAGTCGAAGGCGTGCGTGAAGTGGAAAGTCAATTGCAAGTAGGAAAAAACTCCGGCACCTGATTGAAGGTGCCCGCCGGGCGATTGGAAAAATTTAAGAAACTTAAACAACTCCCTCTCCTCTCAAGGGCGGGTCGCTGCTGTCGCACGTGCGTCGGCAGCGACCTGACATGGGCTGAATGAATGCCTGTTCTGGGTCAAGGAGAAAGATCGACAAGATTGGACAATGAGCGCACACGCTGCTCGCCCCATTCGATGTCGATGCCGTGCACAGCCCTGCACCCGAACCCGCTCGCCATCCCCTGTTCACCATATTTTCGCGGGCAGCGCCCGAAGGCGTTGCCACGCCTGTTCCTTCACGAAACGAGAAAGCCAGATGCCCCACGTACTGATCGTCGACGATGACGTGAACACGCGCGAAGCGCTTGCGGAAATTGCCGCCGCCGAAGGATTCACCGCGGCTGTTGCCGGCACCATCCGCGATGCGCAATTGCAAATCATGCGCCGCCGCCCCGACGTCGTGCTCATCGACATCAAGCTGCCCGATGGCAGCGGCATGGACTTGTTCAACGACATCGAATCGCGCGCCACCACCGAGATGGTCCTGATCACCGGCCACGCCAGCGTCGAGACCGCAGTCGAAGCGCTGCGCCTCGGCGCGGCCGACTACTTGACCAAGCCGATCAACTTCAAGCGACTGAAGGGCTTGCTCTCGCGCATACCGCGCACGGTGGACCTGAAGGAAGAGATCGGCGTGCTGCGCAGCGAGCTGCGGCGTCTCGGCCATTTCGGCCAGATGCTGGGGACCTCGGCGCCGATGCAGAAGCTCTACAACCACATCGCGCGCGTGGCGCCGACCGAAGCCACGGTGCTGTTGCTGGGCGAGAGCGGCACCGGCAAGGAACTGGCCGCGCAAACCATCCACGACCTGAGCCTGCGCCAGAAGCATCCCTTCCTGCCCGTCAACTGCGGCGCGATCTCGCCGCAACTGATCGAGAGCGAGATCTTCGGCCATGAGAAAGGCAGCTTCACCGGCGCCGACCGCCAGCACAAGGGTTACTTCGAGCGCGCCAACGGCGGCACCTTGTTCCTCGATGAAATCACCGAAATGCCGATCGAGCTGCAGGTGAAATTGCTGCGCGTGCTGGAAACCGGTTCCTTCATGCGCATCGGCAGCAACCAGGAAATCGATACCGACGTGCGCGTGATCGCAGCTAGCAACCGCGACCCGGAACAAGCGGTGGCCGACGGCAAGCTGCGGCTCGACCTGTACCACCGCCTGAACGTGTTCCCGCTGCGCATACCGCCGCTGCGCGAGCGCGAAGGCGATGTCGAACTGCTGGCCCAGCATTTCCTGGACGAGCTGAACAAGGCGCACGGCACCAGCAAGGTGTTTTCCAAGGAAGGACTGAATGGTCTGGCCGGTTACCACTGGCCGGGCAATGTGCGCGAACTGCGCAACTACATCCAGCGCGCCTTCATCCTGTCGGACGAGGAAATCGACGCCGGTGCATTGGCGCCGGTGCTAAGCGCACAGGCGCCGGTAGGCCTGACGCTGGCGATCCCGGTCGGGACTTCGCTGGCCGACGTCGACCGCAAGCTGATCTATGCGACTCTGGATTTATGTGGCGGCGTGAAGAAGCGCGCCGCCGACATCCTCGGCATCAGCCTGAAGACCCTGTACAACCGTCTGGAAGAATACGGTCCGTACGAAGGCCCGCGGGGAAATCATGCAGCTCCCAAACGGGAAGAAGCGCATGACGGGCGTGATGCTTATCACTGAGCTGCGCCTATCCGCTTC
>DATBUE010000471.1:0-3145 GCA_036516375.1 Noviherbaspirillum sp.
CGTGCTCGACCCAAACGCTCACGCCCGCTCCGGCAAGAGCGGGAGCAGATGAGGAGGACACGCGCTCAAGCTGGCGCGCATCCAGCAACACCTGGACATTCAGTCCGCGTCGCTTCGCCGCAATGAGCGCAGCAGATATCTTCTTGCTGGTCAGGAGATAGGCTTGCACCAGCACCTGTTGCCGCGCCTGAGCCAGGGAGTCGATCAGCAAAGCGTCGATGTCGTCCCAGGGTGCGAAGGCTGCCTGCACGGTACCCTGCGCCGACAGGATTGGCGGCGCTTCGGCACAGGCGAGCGGCGCAGACAACGCTGCGCACAGGACGAGCCAAGCGCGCCAAGCCGTCTTCATTTGTGCTGGCTACTTGCTGCGTTCGAAGACGGCGGCGAAAAAGCCATCGGTCTGATGAATGTGCGGCAGCAGCTTCAGGTATTGCGACATGTCTAGTGCGATCTTTTGCTCGGCCAGCACTTCCTGCATCGGTACCAGGCGAAAATCCGGGTGCTCGGCCTGGAAGCGCTTCACGATCTGCTCGTTCTCTTCATCCAGCAGGCTGCAGGTGCCATAGACGAGACGACCGCCCGGCTTCACCAGACGTGCGGCACTGGCCAGGATTGCATGCTGCTTGGCATTGAGCTCGGCCACGGATTCCGGCGTTTGGCGCCATTTCATATCCGGGTTGCGTCGCAAGGTGCCCAATCCGCTGCAGGGTGCGTCGACCAGCACGCGATCGATCTTGCCCGCCAGGCGTTTGACCTTGGCGTCGTTTTCGTGGGCAATCAGGACCGGATGCACGTTCGACAGGCCGCTGCGCGCCAGACGCGGTTTGAGCTTGGCCAAGCGCTTGTCGGCAACATCGAACGCGTAGAGGCGCCCGGTATTGCGCATATCGGCACCAAGCGCGAGCGTCTTGCCGCCGGCCCCGGCGCAGAAATCCACCACCATCTCGCCGCGGCGCGCACCAACGATCTGGGTCAGCAACTGACTTCCCTCGTCCTGCACTTCGATCGCCCCGTCCTTGAACAGAGGCAGATTCTGCAAGGCCGGCTTCTTTTTCAGGCGAATGCCGAGCGGGCTATAGGGCGTGGGCTCGGCGGAAATCCCGGCTTCTGTGAGTGCAGGCAGCACGTCGTCGCGCTTGGCCTTCACCGAGTTAACACGCAAATCCAAAGGCGCGACCTGGTTCAACGACTGGGCCAGCGCCAGCATGCCCTCCTCTCCCAACCGCCCAGTCAGGAGTTCCATCAGCCACGGCGGCAGATTGGCACGCAGCGCGAGCGGGAGCGTATTGCGATCTATCTGCGCAATACGTTGCAACCATGCTGCCTCTTCTTCAGTCAGGCCGGCGATCGATTCGGCCCCGGCGCTATCCGCCAACCCGAGCAGAGCCAGACGGCGCATCGCCGGGCCGGTTCCGGATTCTGCAAAACTGGCATAGGCAAGCTTGTTGCGCAGTACAGCGAACACGGACTCGGCAATCGCACCGCGTTCGCGCCCGCCGAGTTTCGGGTGCTCACGAAAATAGCGTGACACGACCGCATCTGCGGGGCCAGTCAGGCGCAGCACTTCGCGCAGCGTCTCTTCAGCATGGCTGACAACGGCAGGATGCAATCTCATGCTGCCCTCGCATCAGCGGGTTCATCTGCGATGTGCACCAACCCGTTTTCCACACGCAACCGCTCTTCCACGAACCAGCGCACCGCGCGCGGATAGATCACATGCTCCTGCGCCAACACGCGCGCCGCGAGCGCGCTTTCGCTATCACCCGGCAGGACCGGTACGGCGGCCTGCGCCACGATCGGGCCGTGGTCCAGTTGGGCGGTCACGAAATGTACTGTTGCGCCGTGTACCTTGACGCCGGCATCAAGCGCCTGCTGATGGGTGGCAAGGCCGGGAAAGCTCGGCAGCAGCGAGGGGTGGATATTGAGCAGGCGGTCAGAGTAATGTGCGACGAATCCGGGAGTCAGAATACGCATGAAGCCGGCCAGCACCACCAGATCGG
The DNA here is from genome assembly GCA_036516375.1 of Noviherbaspirillum sp. Classification (GTDB taxonomy): domain Bacteria; phylum Pseudomonadota; class Gammaproteobacteria; order Burkholderiales; family Burkholderiaceae_D; genus Noviherbaspirillum. The sequence goes on from DATBUE010000471.1 coordinate 2,001, forward strand.
GCGCATGGCGGTCGATTTCCTCACGTAGCGCTGCATCGAAGCGTTCGCGCTCGGCGTAGGCCTTGCTTTCCACCACAGCCGTGGGAATTCCGTGTTCGGCCGCGAAGGCGAGACCGGCCGCGTCACGCTTGTTGCTGATCACGGCGGCGATCCGGCACGGCCATTGTTCCTCGCGCTGGGCGTGGACGATCGCTTGCATATTGCTTCCGCGACCCGAAATCAGGATGACGATGTTTTTCATGGCGCGCATTGTACAGTGCGAAAACCGGAGCCCCAAAGCAAAGCAGCCGACCAAGGGCCGGCTGCGAAGGACAAAAAAGCGGGCGAAAAACCGCGACTTACTGGAACGAGTAGAACACGCGAAACGCTACCTTGCGTTCTGCCCAGAAGTCGGCGGCGTCGCGAAACACGTCGAGCAGGGTCTCGCGGGCCTCGCGGTCGAACTTTGGTGTATTCGGCAACTGCTCGATAACGATCAGAAAGCCAGGCTGGGGACCCGCCTTGTAGGGCAGATCGGTCAGGCAGTCTGCGAGCGCGTCGAAATTCTTGCCGAAATGGCGCGGAAAGTGGAAAGCTTGGGCAATGGAAGTCAGCACCTGCTGCTTGGTGGTCGCCTCGGCACAATAGGCGTAAAGAAAATGCTGACCCAGCCGAGCCGCTTCGGCCTGGAGATCCGCCACCCGGAAGGCGCGAATCGATTGGACGACATTGGCCGGCACGGTCTTGAACAGATTCATGTCTTCCTCGACACGCGCAACAAGCTTGACGGATTCGCCTTGTAAGTCGATACGCATGAAATTACTCTTTGATGCGCTTGAAGGTCGCATAGTGGTCGTCGGTGTAGTAATACTCGCCAGAGGTTGCTGGATCGCCTCCGGAAACAATCCGGCGCGCGCCGCGGTGGCGCACGCCGGGGGTCTTCACCGTGAATTCGTGATAATACCCGCGCTTCTGTTTCGGCAAAACCCCTTCAAAGTTCCTGAAAACCGTTCCGTCCTTTTCATAAGGAAAAGGCCCGCCCTGCTTAATAAGTACCAGTGTTCGGCGCGCTTGGACAGGAAGCTCGGCTACCTGAATTTCCCCCAGGTTTCCTGCTGCAGCAGCAATTGTCGCCATCAGCAGCAACAGTACAAAAGCGACACTTC